>DASXMJ010000070.1 GCA_036495685.1 Candidatus Binataceae bacterium
CCGTCGTTGAAACGCGAGACGTTGCCGCACTCCTGCAGGGCTCGATCAGCAGTGCGACCACGACCCTGCGGCGCCTGGCGCAAAAAAAGATGGTCATCCACCTAAGCCGCGGACGCTGGCTGATACACGACAAGATCGATCGACTGGCGCTGCCCGAACTGATTTCTGCGCCCTACCCGGCCTACGTCTCACTCCAGTCAGCTCTGTTTCATCACGGGCTGATCGAGCAGGTTCCATCAGTCATCTACGCCGTTACGCCCGCAAGGCCCCGCCGCCTGCAAACTCCAATGGGCACGATTTCGTTCCATCACATTCCGCCGGAACTGTTCATGGGATTCGAGCTGCTACCCCGATCCGACGCAAAGGTCGCAACGCCCGAGAAGGCGCTTTTCGACCTGTTTTATCTTGCACCGGGCCGCTCGCGGCTATTCTCCCAGCAGCCCGAACTGACGATCCCGCGGCGCTTTCAGTGGGAGCGGCTGAAGGAGTACACGAAGCTGGTGAAGTCAGCCGGCAGGAGGACGTACATAGCAGAACGAATCAAGGTCTTGCGGTCAGCTCAGTCTTGAGGAAACGACATTCCAGCGGGAAGGCCGCACGACACGCCGGGGCGTAACGCGAACTACTTCATCCGGTAAACCCCTTCGCGACCAGATATACCTCGCGCGATTCCTTGCGCGAGGCGGCAGGCTTGCGGATGAGCACCTTCGCGAAGTGAGCCCGCAGCTCCTTCAAATACTGATCCGACCCCGAGCCTTGGAACATCTTGGCGGCGAAGCTCGCACCAGGCTTCAAGGTCTTGCACACCGTGTCGAGCGCCAGCTCCAGGAAATAGATCGACCTCGCCTGATCGGCCGAATCGATGCCGCTGATGTTCGGCGCGATGTCGGAAATGATCAGATCGAACTTTGTGCCGCCGAGCCAGGCGAGTACCTGCTGCACGATGGCCTCGTCAGTGAAATCGCCCCGGATGAAATCGACATTCTTCAGCTCGTCCATCGGCAGAATGTCTGTGGCGAGCACGCGTCCCTTTTCGCCGACGAGCTTGCCAGCCACCTGCGACCAACCGCCGGGCGCGGAGCCGAGGTCCATGACCCGCATGCCGGCGCGGATCAGTTTGTCCTTGTCATTGAGCTCGATCAGCTTGTAGGCCGAACGCGAACGATAACCGTCCCTCTGTGCCTGCTTGACGAAAGGATCACTGAGGTGGCGGGAGAGCCAGCTGGCGCTGCTTTTCGTTCGGGGCATCTTCCGAGGGAGCTACGGGTTATAATCGCGCGATTCTACCCTCTGCCGGATTTACCGGCCAGGAAGACGCCGGTGATCCGCATTACCGAGTTGCCGTTGCCGCTCGATGACACGCCTGAGGCGCTACGTCAAGCCATTTTGCGGCGTCTTGCCATCCCCGCGGCGGAGTTGCTCGATGTCAATCTCTTCAAGCGCAGCTACGATGCGCGCAAGAAGAACAGCGGCATCCTTTTCATCTGTATCGTCGATGTCACGGTGCGTGACGAAACCGCCGTGCTGAAGCACCTCGTGCGGGATCGCCAGGTCGGCGTCTCACCGGACACGAGCTATCACCCGGTTGCGCAAGCGCCCGCGCAGCTCGAGGAACGGCCGCTGGTCGTCGGGTTCGGCCCTTGCGGACTATTCGCGGCACTCCTGCTCGCCCAAATGGGCTTCAAGCCCATCGTTCTGGAACGCGGCCGTGATGTACGGCGGCGAACGCGCGATACCTGGGCCCTGTGGCGGGAGAACACGCTGACGCCGGAATCCAATGTTCAATTTGGCGAAGGTGGCGCGGGCCTCTTTTCCGACGGCAAGCTCTACAGCCAGATCAAAGATCCGAGATTCTATGGCCGCAAGGTAATGCGGGAGTTCGTGCGCGCCGGTGCTCCGGCGGAAATTCTCTATGTCAGCAAGCCGCACATCGGCACGTTTCGGCTGACGGGCGTCGTATCGAAGATGCGCGAGGAGATCATCTCGCTCGGCGGTGAGGTACGCTTCGAAAGCAAGGTTACCGATCTGCTCATCGAACTGGGACGGATCGAAGGTGTGGTGCTGGCGAGCGGGGAGACTCTGCATAGTCGCCACGTAGTGCTCGCCCTGGGGCACAGCTCCCGCGATACCTTCCGCATGCTGGAGCGCCGGCGCGTCCATCTCGAGGCCAAACCCTTTGCCATCGGCCTGCGTATCGAGCATCCCCAGTCGCTGATCGACAGCGCCCGCCTCGGGCGTTTTGCCGGTCATCCGCAACTGGGTGCCGCAGACTACAAACTGGTACATCACGCCCGCAATGGGCGCTCGGTCTACAGCTTCTGCATGTGTCCCGGCGGCACGGTGGTTGCCGCCACCTCCGAGCCGGAGCGCGTGGTCACCAACGGCATGAGTCAGTATTCGCGCAACGAGCGTAATGCCAACGCCGGCATCGTGGTCGCAATCAATCCCGAACCGGACTTCCCCGGCGGAACGCTCGCGGGCGTCGACATGCAGGAGGCATGGGAATCCAAGGCCTTTCTTGCAGGCGGCAGCGACTACTGCGCACCGGGACAGCTGGTTGGCGATTTCCTGCGCGGTGTCGGCTCCACCCAGCTCGGCGAGGTCGTTCCCTCATATGCGCCGGGCGTGCGTTTGGGTGACCTGTCACAGGCTCTGCCGCACTATGCCATCGAGGCCATACGCGAGGCATTACCTGCATTCGGTAAGCAGCTCCGCGGCTTCGATCGGGACGATGCCGTGCTCACCGCCGTGGAGAGCCGCACCTCTTCGCCCGTACGCATCACGCGGGACGCTGAGTCCCTGCAGAGTCTCAACGTGCGTGGGCTCTATCCTTGCGGTGAAGGTGCGGGTTATGCCGGTGGCATCCTCTCGGCCGGTGTCGATGGCATCAAGGTAGCCGAAGCAGTCGCGCGGAGCCTGTCGTGAAATTCGAAGACATAAAAAAACTTCATCAGAAGAAGTTCCGCGAGCAGTTCGGTTGTTTCCTGCTGGAGGGCGAGCATCTGGTGCAGGAGCTGCAGAAGGCTGCGATTCGTGACGCGCGGCTGCGCACCAGCGAAATCTATGTCACTCGGGAATATGCGCACTGGACCAGCGAGCTCCCGATTCACGTGGTCGATTCCCGCCACATGGCGCAGCTCAGTGAGACGCGCTCGCCCCAGGGTATTGCCGCGATCGCGCCGTTACTGGCGACACCCACGCAGCAGCCCGGTGAGCGCGCCATCTATCTGCATGAGATTCAGGATCCGGGAAATCTCGGCACGATCCTGCGCTCGCTCGCCTGGTTCGGTGGCTTCCGCTGCCTGCTCAGCCCCAATAGCGTGGACGTATATAACGGCAAGTCGGTGCGCGCCAGCATGGGAGCCATCTTTCATGTGCCGGTGGAGCTCGAAGTGCCGTTGCCGGCACTCCCGGGGCGCTTCGGTCGGATCGCCAGTCTCGATCTGCACGGTAAGCCAATCTCTGCGCCTGAATTTCGTGACTTCGACTGCTACATCTACGGCAATGAAGCTCGGGGTTTGCCACGTGACTCCCTAAGTGGAATCAGTGCAACGTCGTTCACGATCGCGGGAACGGGCGCGATCGAATCGCTGAACGTTGCGGCGACGGTGAACATTTGTCAGTACGAGCTGGCGCGGTCAGCGTAAATCGGCACCGTCGGCAGCAGCCGCTCGGGGCTCTCAGGAGACCGGCGAGCCACCGGTCGCGAAGAATTGTCCCGGGCCGAGCAAGCCCTTGTGAGTGCGGCTCGTATCCATCATGTCGAATACCTTGAGCTGATAGCGAAGGAATTCCTGGCGGGATATCCTACCGTCCCAGTCCGTGTCGATCTTCTCGAACATCTCGCGCGTGAGCAGGCTGTTCGCATAGCCGCCGGTGGCGAACACAGCCACGTTCGGCCGGGAGCTCATGTATTCAGACTCGTCGACCTCTCCGGTCCTGTGCGTGTCTATCATCGCGAATACTTCGTTCTGGAACGCGATCCACTCCTTCCGGGACACCATATTGTCGTGATCGGTGTCCATCTTGTGCATCAC
>DASXMJ010000071.1 GCA_036495685.1 Candidatus Binataceae bacterium
TAGACGCTCGCGGTTGACTTATAGAATCCGCGCTCGATCTTGAAGAACGGCGGAATCGAGAGGGCGAAGATTCCGCCAAACGCCAGTTCACCGAACACCAGCAGAAAACACGCGGCAAACCGGGTCACTCTCGGCCCCCGAACTGACAGAACCTAAGGCCGCGCATGGGCGTTGCCGCCCAGCGAGCGGCCGTTTGCGCGGAAGCAGGGTTAAATGAAATAAAAAGCACGGATGCTCGCGCTGGAGTCATTAGACAATTCACGACGCGGCACTATAATGCGAATTGACGAGCTTGGGGAGCTGACAGGAGAGACATGCGCTCATTAACACTCGCGAAACTCGTGGCTATCGGGCTGGCGCTCAACTTTTGTGCTTGCGGCGCGATCGAAGCGCAGCGACAGGCCGAGGAAGCAAAGAAACAGGAATTCGTTCAACGGGTCGACACCGCGCACGTGTGGGTAACGACCGGAGAACCGCCTGCCGGTAAGCCGTACAACAAGCTCGGTGAGCTAAAGTATACCGAGCCCTTTACGCCGGATGCCATTGATGCGGCAAAGATGCAGGACAGGCTCAAGGCGATGGCGCTCCAGAAATATCCTGACACGGTAGACGCCGTCATCAAGGAAGACAGCGAAGTTTCTGCGGATGGGTCCACAGTGACGGTGAGCGCGGAAGCGATTCAGTACGAGTCATCGACTGATCGCAACGCCCTACACCACATGAACGAAGGCCTGGTCGCTTCACCCAGCGGCAACTAATAAGCCCCTTATTCGCCTTACGTTGCGGGCGCCGCGGATAATTTTCCGTCGGCGCCTGTTTGTTTTTCAGGTTCTCGAAGTCTTGGATACCGCGGGCATCACTGCGCGGGTTGAGCGAGCATCGCGTCCAGTTCTCCGCGAGCATCAAGGGCGCTCAGCTCGTCATAACCGCCGACAATTTTTCCGTTGATGAAAACCTCCGGTACGGTGCGCCGCCCGCCCGAAAGCTCGATCATTTTTTCGCGCATCGCGTCGTCATCGGTCACATCGATTTCCTCGAAGGCGATGCCTTTGCGCTTGAGCAGGCTCTTGGCGCGGATACAAAACGGGCAGTAGTTAGTGGTGTAGATTTCGACTTTGGCCACGTATTAGTCCCTTCGTCATCATTAAGGCTTACGCGGAGCACGGAGTCCATACAGTGGAGCAGGCCTTTGGAGAGGCTAGCGGCGCTCAGCTCTGTGGTTAGCGTCAGATGCGTCTGCCGCAGGCTCACCCGATCCACGGACGCCCGACAGTTCCTGCCTCGCGCGTGTCCGCGTAAATTTGCTTGAGTCTCGACGGAGGTACGCCTAGCAGATAGAGGCCGCGGATGGCCCACATTCGCAGGACCGTGCGGGCGAGGCCGGCGCGGCGCCATCTGCGCGCGGAAGTGGTAACCCGTGAGCGCAGGCAGGCGACCCCGCCGACCCGTTTCAGTCTGCGAGAGAAATCGAGATCTTCGCACAGATCGAAGTCCGGAAATCCGCCGAGCGACTCGAACACCGAACGGCGAACGAAAATCGCCTGGTCACCGGTGGCCGTCCGGGTGATTCGGGACCGAAGGCTGATCAAGTCTCCGATTAGGCGATAGACAAAGCTCGAATCATCCAGCTCGATGTCGAACCGCCCGCCGACGATGCCCGATTCTCCCAAGGCATCGAGGATGTCTTTTTCGAAAGAGTATGGAACCCAAGTGTCCGCGTGTACGAAGGCCAGGATCTCGCCCGATCCGAGCGCCGCACCCGCATTCATCTGGCGCGCGCGTCCGCGCGAGGCGCCGACGACCCGGTCGGCAAACTTGCGCGCGACATCGACAGATTGATCAGTGCTGCCACCGTCGACGACTACGATCTCGGCGTTGGGGGCGCCCGTACGAAGCGCTGCGAGCGTGTCACCGATGACAGACCCCTCGTTGAGCATCGGAACGACCACAGAAAGGCGACTCATGATGCGAACCGTTTCGTTAACTCGGACGAAAATCCAGTTGGCGCATGATTCCCATCAGGCCGGTAGGACACCACGGACTTGAGACATTCTGATCAATAGACCCCGCGCCACTCTCACCCCCGAACCCCTCGGCGAAGTTTCCTCCTGCAAAGAGCGGCATCGGCGATGCTCCTTGTCAGCCGATAATGGCTTCGCGTTTGCCGCGGCGAACTTCGCCGACGATCCAGGCTGAGCGTTTACGGCGGCGCAGATGATCCACTACCGGGTCAGCTTCGCGCGAGGAAACGATGGCTATCATGCCGAGGCCATTGTTGAAGGTGCGATCCATCTCACCGCGGCTGACTTCGCCGAGCCGCTGGATCAGACCGAAGATGGGAGGCTGGCTCCACGATGATCTGTCCAAGAGCGCGCGCAAACCGGTTGGCATTACTCGCGGAAGGTTTTCCGGAATTCCGCCTCCGGTGATATTGGCGAGACCCTTTATGTGAAACCGCTCGAACAGTTCTCTGACCACGTCGGCATAGATGAGCGTCGGCCGGAGCAACTCGTCGGCGAGTGTGCAGCCCAATTCCGGAATCCGCGTTCCCAACTTGAGCCTCGCGCGCTCCAGCAATACTTTGCGTGCCAGCGAGAAGCCGTTGGAGTGAAGTCCGTTGGAACCGATTCCGACCAGGAGGTCGCCGGACCGAATCGCGCGCGGGTCAGGGATCCGGCTGCGCTCGACCAGACCTACGGCGAAGCCCGCCAGGTCATATTCGCCTGGATGATAGAGGTCGCCGGCCTGGCAGGTCTCACCCCCAACTAGGCTCGCCCCCGCCAGGGCGCATCCGCGCGCCACACCTTTAACGACGTCGAGAACAATTTTTTTGTTGAGCCTCCCCACCCCGATGTAATCGAGGAAGAAGAGGGGGCGGGCACCGTGACAGATGATGTCATTAACGCACATCGCCACGAAGTCGATTCCGACGGTGTCGTGGCGGCCGGTGGCGAATGCAATCTTAAGCTTGGTGCCCACGCTGTCGGTACCGGAGACCAGAACCGGATGACGCATGCCGCGGGTCGCTCCGTTGACCGCGACCAGCGCGCCGAATCCGCCGACTCCGCCGATCACGTTCGCACCCGAAGTTTTCGCGGCGATGGAGCGAAGGACGGGCACCAGCGCCTGCTTGAGTGCAATGTCCACTCCGGCCGATTTATATGTCATGCGCGACGGCATCAATTGTGCTCCTTGCGTCGGGCGAGGGCGGAGGCGCGCCACGCTTTGGTTTGGTCCGGGTAAACGGCCAGTCCCTCGCGGTAGCACAGGATCTGGAGTCTCTCCAGCAGCGCGAGCAGTT
Organism: Candidatus Binataceae bacterium; assembly: GCA_036495685.1. NCBI lineage: Bacteria > Candidatus Binatota > Binatia (SeqCode) > Binatales (SeqCode) > Binataceae (SeqCode) > Binataceae bacterium (SeqCode). The sequence goes on from DASXMJ010000071.1 coordinate 3,302, forward strand.
CGTAGTGGTCGAGCATAAACCGTGGATTGCGCGGATGGCCGAGCGCGGCCTGATCGATCAGGAAGGTGTCCACCAACAACATCCCCCCGGGCTTCAACGCCTGGATGAACTTTGGGAAGAGCCCGCGAGCCAGGTAGTTGACGTTCACGATGAGGTCGGCGCTTTCCCTTTTAATTGGAAAAGTGTCCAAGTCCGCCAGGGCGGGCCATATCGCGCCGCAGGGGCGTTCAACCAGCTTTGTCAGGGCGGCGATTGCTTCGCGTGAATAATCGATTGCTACGACATGCAATCCGTGGTCCGCGAGAATCACGCTGTGCCGTCCGCGCCCTGCGGCGACGTCGATGGCGAGCCCCGCGTGCACAAGCCGCGGCAGCATCTCTTTCACGAACGGTTCCGGCTCACCGCCGGCTTCGCGCCCGCGATGTCGATCGTTCCATCCGTCCCGCGGTGGATGCGTGCTCACTGGGTCCTAGCCAACCTGAACATCTCAGGCGTCGCGCCTGGGACGCGCGCCGCGCGGAGGCCCGGCCGCCGCTTCTCGGTGGTCGGGCGGCGGTCATAAAGGTAGTTCACTGACAGAATACATCTCCCGACCGGCATACGCTTGGAGTTTCCGCAGGAGGTGCTGCCACCCTAACTCGCATAACCGGCCCTCCATAGATGAAGGTGCGACGGACCGAACTCAAGCGGGCCGGAAAAATCCAGAGCCGCCCCAGGACGAGGCGATCGGGCCGCGATGTGGTATAGAGGCAATCATGAGAAGTCCGCTTACCGGCATTCGGATTATCGACTGGACGATATGGCAGCAGGGCCCGGTAGCGACCCAGATGCTCGCGGACCTGGGCGCTGAAGTAATCAAAATTGAAGAGCGCGAGCGGGGCGATCCGGGGCGCGGCATCATGGCGGTCGCAGGTGGCTCGACCGACAGAGGTGGCCGGAATTTCTATTTTGAAGCCAACAACAAACACAAGCAAAGTGTCGCGCTCGATTTAAAACGGCCCGAGGCACGCGAGATCGTCTATCGCCTGGCCGCCAAGAGCGACGTGTTCGTGCAGAATTTCCGCAAGGGCGTGGCGAAGCGACTTGGACTCGACTACCAGACCCTGAAAGAGCACAACCCGCGCCTCATTTACGCGAGCGCGTCAGGGTACGGGCCGAACGGTCCCGACAGCGGCGAGCCCTCCTTTGACTACCTGGGCCAGGCGCGCTCGGGCGTCATGAACGCACTCGGCGTGGACGGCTCGACGCCGACCTATATCTTCGGCGGGATTGCTGATCAGATGGGCGCGGTGATGATTGCGTATGGCGTGCTGGCGGCCCTGCTCGCGCGCGAGCGATATGGAGTGGGACAAGAGGTCGATGCATCGCACCTAGGTTCGATGATGGCGTTACAGGGGCTAAATGTGGTCGCGCGCACCTTCACCGGCAAGGAGTTCAACCGCAACACGAGGTTGAACGCGTTCAACCCGCTCTGGAACCACTATCGGTGTGCCGACGGCAAGTGGCTGTGCCTCGGAATGCTTCAGCCCGATCGCTATTGGAAAGACTTTTGCAAGACCATCGGCCGACCGGATCTAACTGACGATCCGAAATATGCCGACATGCGAACCCGTGGCCGCAACGCCCCGGAGTTGATCGCAATCCTTGACCAGGCATTCGCGATGAAGACCCGCCAGGAATGGATGAAGGCACTCAAGGAAGGGGGAGACTTCATCTATACGGTGGTTAACACGGTTTCGGACCTTCCCGATGACCCCCAGGTCCAGGCCAATGAATACATCGTCCACCACGAAGTTCCCGGCCTTGGGCAGATGCAGCTGTTGGGAATGCCGGTGAAGCTCTCGGAAACCCCCGGCGATGCGCGAGGGCACGCGCCGGAATTGGGCGAGCAGACCGAGACCATTCTGACCGAGATGCTGGGCTATACCTGGGATGATATTGCGCGCCTGCGCGACTCGAATGTGATTTGATCAGATTGTGGAACGTTTTTGGGGGAGAGAAGATCATGGTTGACGTAAACCTGCTGCAGGACCGCCTCGACGTTGAGGAGCTCTATTCGCGCTACGCGGTGGCGATCGACAACAACCAGGCCGATGAGTGGGTGGCGTGCTTCACCGAAGAGGGCAGCTTCGAAAGCGCGCGTTTTGGAAAACACCTCGGCAGAGAGGGCCTTAAGAAGTTCACCAAGCTCTATCGCGAGTCACTGGGCGGCGCCGGGGTGCTGCACGTGATCACGAACGTGTACTTCAAGCTCGAGGGTGACGGCGGCGCGGGAGGCTGCTACCTGGTTTACTACCACTGCAAGGAAGGAAAGATTCAGCAGGCAGCGGTCGGACGTTACAAGGATACCCTGCGCAAGGTGAACGGTCGCTGGCATTTCGCGAGCCGAGTGGTCACCTTGGACGGTCATCACTGAAGCAGGTCTGCAGCGCGGCGCAGGGTGTTTGATCGCGCTAACTCCTGAGCCGGTCGCCAGGGGAACCCCACACCACCAGCGTTCGAATCCTAAGTTGAAGCGCTCGCGGAGATTGCACATGCAATCTGCGCGAGCCGCTTTCAGAAAGTCGCGTACCAGGGCGTTTCTCTGTTGTCCTGCAGCTGAAAGTCAATCTGGAACGCTTGCAGTAGAGTGCCCTCGGCGTGCCAGAGCGCGAGCCGCGCGTTCTCCAGATCGACTTCGGACTGCACCTGGTTGCCTTCGGCCTGGACCTCTTCTTCCTGGAATTGCAGCAGGTCGTGGGTAGTCGCCATCCCGACGCGAAACCGCACCTCTTCGTCGTGGAGCGCCTGGCGGGCGTAAAAGGTGGCCTGTGCGGTAGCCTGGGCGCGCTTTACGTCTGCGTAGAGGTCGGCGATGCCAGTTTCCACATCAACCACCGCTTGTGACAGCGCGGCGCGATACTGCATGCGCGATTGCTCGTACAGGATGCGCGCCTGAGCCAACTGTGCACGCGGGACCGCGTTGTCCAACGGCATCTGGAAAGTCAGCACCGTGACATAGTTGTACCAGGTGAATCTCCACAGGCGATTGAGTGCGTCGCCGTAGATCCCGCCGAAGGGGAGTTTGTCGCCGCTATTCGGGACGGTGGACCCGGTGGGGGTGCAATTTCCCGGGACAGTGCTAACTACTGGGGTACAGGGCGTGGTTCCAGCGGTCGAGGTCAAACCGAACTGCGTGCCCAGGTTAAGGAGCGGCAGAGTCTGGTTCTCCGAGAACTTGACCTGCAACAGGGCATTGCGGATCGATTCCCGCAGTCCGCTCAGCGACGGCCGATATTGAACCGCCATCTCAAGGGCGCGTTCCTCGCTCTCGGCTACCTGTTCCGTGGGGTTGGGGCGCGTTGCCGGTTCGATCTCCGCCGGAATGAACGTGTCGTTCGGATTCAGCATCACATCCTGTCGCAGCTGTGCGCGCGAATTCTTGAGCTGGGCCTCAGCGGTATAAACATTGGCTGCGGCCGTGGCCGCGGCCGACTGCGCTTCCTGCAAGTCCAGCGGGGCGAGCGTTCCGACTTTGACCGAGATGGTGTTTTCCCGCACGAGTTCTTCGTTGAAGCGCAACGCCGCACGTGCTACCTCGAGCAGCTCCTCGTTGAGAACCACGCCCCAGTACTCATTGCCGATACGCTGGACAAAATCCTGGAGCGTCTGTCCATAGGTCCATTGCGCCACCTTTTGATTCGACTCGGCGATCCGCACGCCGATGGTTGCGAATCGCCATCCGAAACTCTGCAGCAGGGGCTGGCTCAGAGAGAGGGTGAGGTTCGGGGTATAGGATGGATTCACTCCGCTGAAGGCCGAATTCGACGACCCACGATTGTTGTTGAAAGTGATGCCAAAGGTTCCGTTGGTGTACGCGGAAACCTTGTTGAGACCGAAATTCCAGTCGTAGGTCTTGGAGGACGATGAGGTTGCCCCGTTGCCGGTCTGAAAGATGGATGTAACCGGTACCACGGTTTTGCCGGTATCGATCTGTGCCTGCGTGTTCGGATCGAAGGCGCCGTTCTGCACCCGAATGCTCTCGGTCGACGCGATTGGATTGAGGAGTGCCACTACCACGTTCGGATTGTTGCGCAAGGCGATAAAAATCGCTTCCTTCAACGTCAGCGCTCGGGCCTCCTGATCGACGCTGCGAATGTAGCGCTCGCTGATCAAACTCTCGGGAGGAACGTCGTTGGAGAGCGACCACTGTCTGACGAAGATTTGTGGCAACGATGCGACCGAGTCCATGTGCTGGAAGGGCGCGGTACTGCTATTCGGTACATTGATGTTCGGCGCCGACTGCGGCCCGACCGGCGTCGCGTTCAGGGGAATTTGACCGCTGGTGGCGGGTGGCGGAAGCGGGTTTTTTGGTAACGAACCGGTTACCTTGAGAGACTCGGAATTCTCCTGTGCCATCGCCGGGCACCAGGCACCGAAGCTGAGCACGACTATCGCCAGCGCGGGCCAAACGCATTTCTTGGACAGCATCTTGAATCTCCTTGTGGCTGCAGCAGCTCTGCCGCTACCTGTCGGGTTCATTTTCGCAGGCGTTGGTACCGTTACTCCGCCACCTGACACCCATCTGGGTCGCGGGCCGGCAACAACGCGCGCGGCTCGATGCAGAGTGCTTGCGCCGCGTGAATCGGCTCGCGATTATAGCCAAGGCCGACGTCGTTGTCTTGCGCCTGCGGCGCGATGCGGCGCGCCGCCTAATGGTGAGACGAATGCGTGTTGCGAGAGTTTCGGTCGCGGCAATCATGCTGACCTCCTTTTTTCTGCTGGCGGTGAAGGAGTCAAGATACGCTACGCCCGCTTTCGGTCAGACGGCGATTGCTCCGGCCGCGGTTCCCTCTGTTTCTCTTCCCGCGGCTCCCGGACAGCCACAACCATTCGCGACCATCGGTGCATTACCACAACTGCTGCCCGCGCCGGGCCCGGTGACGTTTGCGTCGCCTATCCCCTCGCCCGCAGTGCAGGTCTTTCGCTGCGCATGCAATGGTCCGGGATTCCCGACCTCGTGGGTCGGTCTAGTCTCGGCGGCCAACCTCCTGGTCGCGCAGCAGAACGCACCGACCTCGTGCACTGCCTACCTCATCACCGCCAATGCAGAATCTCCGGCAATTACTCCACCGTCGGCGGTCTTTAACCCGGGTACGCAGCCCACCAACAAATTTCCCGGCTCGCTGATTTCGGTGCCGCCGGGCTCTTTAATCCCGTTTCAAAGCCCGCAAGTCTTTACCCACCCACCGATCTCCGCGATACGAAAAGTGGTCATCGCGGAACAGTGTT
>DASXMJ010000072.1 GCA_036495685.1 Candidatus Binataceae bacterium
TCCAGTGGGGTAACTACGGGAGCAGGATCAAGAAAGTGCGCGCCACGGTCGAGCGGTTCCCGTACCTGACGGAAGGGCGGAACAGCGACCTCGACGTCGCCGTGCTCAAGTGACCGTGCTGCTTCGCTCGCGCGCTCAAGCAGAGCCTCACGATCTGTCCGGTCCACGATTTAGACGATGATGAGAACATTGAGATCCTCGAGAAATCGCAATCTGTCCGGCAAGCGAGTCACGGGATGGGACCCTCGCCGCCTGACCTAGCTCGAAAAGCGCTACGGCGAGGGTCGCGAGGTCGCAAAGCATCTCGGCCTGCTCGAGCGATAGGCCAGGGTGGGGCTTTGCTGGCCACAAGACACGGCGTGCCGAAGCCCCGGCCCGTCTGCACCGGCACACCTGCGTAGAACCGGACGCGCGGATCGCGACCAAAGGACTGTCGCAGAATCGTTGATCTTGAGTCGCATCGCCAACGACGAGCATGTGATCGGCAGCGATCGTGTGAGCGCAAGACGAATCGTTGCGCGAGATCTCGCCGATCGACAAGCCAAAGCGTGATTTGAACCATTGCCGCTCTTCGTCGATTAGGGAGATCAGCGCGATAGGCACGCCCAGCGCCGCCGCGGCCAACCGAGTTAAGCGATCGACTGCCGGCTCAGGTAACGTGCGAGCAACTCTAACCGGTGGAGTGCGGCGAGGCGTTCGCGCTCGTTGCTCGGAATTGGCGGCAGCATCCGACGATCCTTTTGGGTACCTCGCCTGCGCAAACCTCTCCGAGCAGGCGCGCAAGATTCTTGTAGGCTGTCCCCAGGTCATATTAAATGATCGCTGGTCTACTTGGATCGTCACGGCCGCGGGTTACGACAAAACAAGAAGTACTACATGTCCGCCCGACTCGCGCGGTTGTCTCGAACCGGCTCCATAAGGCAGGCGATGCATGATCAAGAAACTGCGTAAGGCCGTTCTCCCCGTGGCCGGGCTGGGCACGCGCTTCCTGCCGGCAACCAAGGCAACAGCGAAAGAGATGTTGCCCGTCGTTGATAGGCCACTGATTCAATATGCGGTCGACGAGGCGCGGGCAGCGGGTATAGAACAGTTCAGCCTGGTGACGGGGCATGGGAAGACCGCGATCGTCGAGTATTTCGACGTAGCTTACGAACTGGAGCACACGCTCCGGGAACGCAACAAGACTGAGGAACTCGCCACCCTAGCCGCAACGCACTCCGAACCGGGCTCGATCACCAGCGTACGTCAGCAAGTCCCGCTGGGCCTGGGCCATGCCATCTGGTGTGCGCGGGCGTTCATCGGCGAGGACCCTTTCGCGATCCTGCTGCCCGATGATCTCATCCTCGCCGATGAACCGTGCCTCGCGCAACTTGCAGCGGCATATTACGAGACCGGCGGAAATATCGTCGCGGTGACCGAAGTACCGCGCGAGCACACCAGCCGCTACGGTATCCTGAAAGTGGGACGTGATGACGGGCGCCTGGTTGAGGTTACCGGACTGGTCGAGAAGCCTGCGCCGAAGGATGCGCCCTCTAACCTGTCGATAATTGGGCGTTATATCCTGATGCCGGAGGTGATCACACACTTGGCCCTAATGCAGCGTGGCGCTGGGGGAGAGGTGCAGTTGACGGACGGAATGGCGAAATTGATCGGCCAGCAACCCTTTCACGGGCTACGTTACAAGGGCCGTCGCTTTGATTGCGGCGACAAGGTCGGTTTCCTGGAGGCGCAGATCGCGTTTGCATTGAAGCGGCCCGACCTGGCGGACGCGGTGCGTGATTTTCTGAAGAACTACGCTTGAGTGGAGGACCTGTCGCGGATCGTCACTTCGCGCCCCGACTTCACGGAGTCCTTCGCCGAAAAGCTCACGAAATTCGAATTGATTGATAGGTTAGCAGAGCAATTTCTCCGGGAAGCATGACGATCGACTACAGCCGAATCCTACAATTTGTCGATGGAATTGCGGCAAGCGTCGCCGTTGTCGGACGCGACGAGTCGCGTGTACTCATCATCTCAGCCAATCGCAATGTTGGCCGTGCTCGACCGCGGGCAGGAGCTAGCGCTTCACTTCCGTGCGACGCGCAATACCCGGGTGCGACCGTCGAGGAGATCCGCCAAGTGCTGATGCAGGTGGCAACATACGCGCGATTTCCCGCGGTCAATGCGGCTTTCCGAGTGCCCGAGCATGAGCTCTAACATTCCGAACGATCAAGAAGAAGGAGCGCGGGTAAATCCGCGGTACTCAGGCGTTCTGATCGAACGGCAACCCCACGTAGTTCTCCGCCAGACTTTGAGCTGCGGCGGGCGAGCTAGTGACGTAGTCCAACTCGGCAAGTTGCCGGCGCCGATCGAAGGCATTTTCTTCGTCGAATCGATGTAACGTCGACGTCATCCACCACGAGAATCGTTGAACCTTCCATACGCGCCTAAGGCAAGTATCGGAATAGGTGTCGAGCAGATGGCGCGAACCGGACCTGTAGAATTCATGCAGCGCACGGCCAAGGACCATGACATCGGCGACCGCGAGGTTTAGACCTTTCGCTCCAGTCGGGGGGACGATGTGCGCCGCGTCGCCCGCCAGGAAAAGTGTTCCGCAACGCATCGGCTCGACCACGTAGCAACGCATCTCAGTGATCCCTTTTTGAATGATCGAACCCTGCTTGAGACTCCAACCATCGTCGGTAGCGAGGCGTGCCTGGAGTTCGTCCCAGATGCGGGCCTCAGGCCAATGATTCAAGTCTTCCGTCGGCGAGCACTGGAGGTAGAGGCGCGTCAGTTCGGGTGACCGCATGCTGTGCAATGCGAACCCGCGTTCGCTGCGACAGTAGGTTACTTCATCCACAGACGGAGGCACTTCGGCAAGAATTCCCAGCCATGCGAAAGGATAGGTACGCTCGAATTCTCTCACCGTGTGCTTCGAAATACTGGGGCGGCAAACGCCATGAAAACCGTCGCATCCTGCGATGAAGTCACAGGCAATCTCGGCTGCTTGGCCGTCCTTCCGGAAATGAATCCTGGGGGTTGAGCTCTCGAAGCCCGCCAGTCCGACGTCCTGGGCTTCAAAAAGAATTTGGCCTCCGGCCGCAAGCCTTGCATCGGTCAGGTCTTTAACGAGTTCGTTTTGTCCATAAATAGTGATCGCTCGTCCCCCTGTGAGCTCACTGAGGGGGATTCGGTGGCGCCGCCCATTGAAGCGAAGTTCGATTCCGTGATGGATAAGGCCTTGCTTCTTGAGCCGGTCGCCCACCCCTGTCGCAATCAAGAGATCCACGGTGCCTTGTTCGAGCACGCCCGCGCGAACCCGTTCCTGAACATATTTGCGTGTCCGTGTTTCCAAGACGACCGAGTCGATCCCTTGGAGATGAAGTAGGTGGGAGAGCATCAAGCCGGCCGGGCCGGCCCCGACGATTCCGACCTGGGTCCCGATGGTGCTCAACCCCAGACCTCGAGCGCCGTCTCCACGACTAGTCGCAGCTTGGCCCACTGATCATCGATCGACAGTTGATTGCCCTCGACCGTTGAAGAGAACCCGCACTGCGGGCTGAGACGCAATTGCTCCAGGGGGACATATTTGGAAGCATCGTCGATTCTGCGCTTCAGATCGTTCTTGCTTTCAAGAGTTGGCCGCTTGGTGGTGACCAACCCGAGAACGACGACTTTGCCCTTGGGTACGAAGCGGAGCGGTTCGAAACCTCCCGAGCGCGCATCGTCATACTCGAGAAAGAATCCGTCGACGTTAAGCTCACTGAACAGAGCTTCCGCGACATAGTCGTAACCTCCGGAGGCCACCCATGAAGAACGGAAGTTACCTCGACACATGTGGGTGCAGACCGTCATATCTGGCGGTCTCAGCGAGAGCGCACGATTGATAAGGCGAATATACGCGAGGTGCTGATTCGTACCGTCGCCGCCCAGGTTGGAGATGTACTCCCGCTGCGCGGGATCGTTCAGATATGCGAGGCTGGTGTCATCCAGCTGAAGGTATCTGCATCCGCGAACGTGCAGGTGCTGGATCTCTTCTGCATAGACGCCGGCCAGATCGCTCCAGAATTCCTCGACGTCGGAATAGATGCGGCGAGCAATCACGGCCTGCCCGCCGCGGTAGTGCATCATGCTCGGCGAGGGAATGCTTAGCTTGGGAATTACACGTGCCACCGATTTAAGAAAATCGAAGTGATCGCCGAAGATGCAGTGCGGGAGTTTGAGCTTGGCATTTATTCGAAGTGCCGCAGGGGCAAACTCGATGGTCCCGCCTTCATTGTAGAACTGCACCTTGAGCTTATCTTCGCCGCTCGTGACACCACCAATTTGATACAAGAAATCCATGTGCCAGGAAGCCCGGCGAAATTCACCGTCGGTTACGGCGCGCAAACCGATTTCCTGCTGGGTCGTTACCGCACTTCTGATCGCATCGTCCTCGATCTGACGCAATTGGGCGGGTGAAATGCGGCCAGCCCTGAGATCCTCGCGAGCCTTTAGTAGCGGGGGCGGCCGCAGCAAACTGCCTACGTGATCGGCAGGGAACGGTGGCTTGACCTCGCGCTCCATATTTCTCCGCGAAAGATGCGCGCGGCAGTTTCATGCGCACCGAGTCACTATCAGGTGGATACCGCCGCGCGGTCCCCAATGTACGCCAGTCCTTCGTGGGTACCCAACCGCCGTGAAAACGATATGGAACGCGATTATGTTAGCCTCACTCTCGCTAGGGGATCGCCGAGAACTCGTGTGCGTGCTGGATCCCCACACGACGGCGCTGAGCCGCTACGGAATTGGCTACTCCAGGATCGTGGAAGCTTTCGCCCTTTCAACGTAGTCGCTCTCCGCGTGGGCTAGGATGACGCCGGCTTCGCGCGCCGCCCTCGCGGCAGCCGCGACTTTCGCCACATAGGCATCATGGCTCGGATAGAGCTTTTTGAGCTTAGCGGGAGGGAATGGCTGGGTGGATCCCACCAGTGCTTCCAGGCCCGCCCCCGCGTTGTATCCGGTATTGCAGCCCGTCGGCACCTGGACATCCGGCAGGCGCACACCGCCCTTGGCAATGCCGTGTTCGTCACGATCGATTGCAGGCGGATTTCCGGACACTGCGATCAGCGGTTGTCTGGCTGGTGGTACGCCACCTTCTATCCAGCGGTTGAGGTGAGCGATTGCCGCGTCGGCCGCAGGGCTCCACATCACGACGCTGGGTCGGGCCTCGCCGAACTGATTGACAAAGACGCCATCGCGCTTGGTCTTGTGCTCCATGAGTTCAGTCATCCCCTGGGGGCCATGCGAGGAACCGGCAACTTCCCAGGGAAACGGAATTTATCGGTGTCGGGTTGCCGGCATGGAAAGCAGCCCAAGGTCTCGCTTTCCGAATTAACCAGCAGGACGGGAACGTTTAGGTCGTCGCGAACTTGGTGAAGGGTCGCATCAACTTGGCGAGCTCTCCGGGAGGCATGGCAAAGATCTTATTTGGATAGAGTACGGTGTCGTCGAAACCCGAAGCCATTCCACCGATGATGAGCGGCAGGAAGGCGTCAAACACACGCTCCTTCGGTGAAATCCCATTTATATAAGCGACGATGCGCGCACCCGATTGGGAGGCACCGGTGGCTATCAGGTTGCCCACCTTCAGACCGCCCATGGGATCGACGGCGAGGTTGCGATCTGGTCCCACGGCGCGTCCCGCCTGGGTGAAGATATCGTACGAATATGAGTCACCTGGATGGGACAGGGAGCCATACGGTTGGGCGTCCCAGACCGGCGGCGCACCAAGCTGGCTGCGCAGATCGAACGGATCGCGCTTTCACTGTTTGTCAAGCGCGGAATCAGCGCCGTCACCGTAGACGAGATCGCAGACGCGGCGGACATTTCGAGACGTACATTTTTCGCTTCGCCAGCAAGGAGGACTTGCTGCTCGGCGATCGCCAGCGTTACGACGACAGTTTGGCAAGGACCCTCGCGAAGGAACAACCCAGCCCGTCTGCGGTCCGCATGCTGCGGGACATCCTCGTTGAAATGAGCCGCGAGGTCGAAGCCGAGGCGGATATCGCGCGGCTTCGCTTGGAACTATTTCGCAAATATCCCGAAGAGATGAGCGGAGCGTTTGAACAACAAAGGGCGTGGAATTCGACCTTCACCGAGATGGTCGCCGAGCGCATGGGACTCGATCACTCTCATGACATGCGCCCCGCTGTGATAGTTGGCGTGATGATGTCCGCAGGAAATGTGGCGTTGCACAACTGGTTCGTAAGAGGCGCAAAAACAGCCTTTACGCGAACTCGTCGAAGCGGCGCTGGACCAGACGATCGCGGGCCTGGGATTCGACGTCGCATTGGCAGCCTGGGTAGCGGTTCCAGTACCAGGTGCCCCCGAAGTCGCCCCCGGCTTCGATGACACGGACGCCCTCGATACCTGCTTCGTGCAGTCGCGCACCAGCCAGTAGACCGCAGAAACCGCAACCGATGATCGCCACTTCGATTTCGTCGGTAAGCGGCTCACGGGTGAATCCGGGCTCGATATAAGGATCCACCTCGAAGTAGCGCGCAAATTGCCCGGTCGTCTCGATGTATTGCGCACTGCCGTCTGGACGCAAGCGCTTGTCGCGCTCCTGCCGGTACTTTTCGCGCAGAGCGTTAGCATCGAATTCCATTCCGGGATCGGGAATCTGCTCGGTCTTTCCCATTTCTCGTCTCCTTTTCGCGTGCGCGCCGGATTCGGCTTATCTATCGTATTTCTTCAAGACTCGAGGGGTTCTGGGAAAACTCTCAAACTCTATCTACCTTCCGCTCATCGAGGAACTCGGGTACATGCCGAAGGAGAAGTACGCCTATGCCACGGAAATCCTCGAACACTCACAGCGCATAGGGCGGGCGTATGGCCTCTACGAGAAAACGTTATTCCAGACCCGGGTCTCGGGGCTGCGCTGGGATGAGTCGATCCGGCGCCCGAATCGTCCGGACCAACCGCGACGACGCGATCAAAGCGCGATTTGTCATCATGGCAGCGGGCGCTGTCAGCAAGGCCAAGCTTCCAGGCGTCGCCGGCCTCAGACATTCGAGGGTCACAGTTTTCACACCACGCGGTGGGACTACAACTATACGGGCGGCGACACTACCGGAAACCTGTACAACCTGGGCGACAAGAGCGTCGCGATCATTGGCACGGGCGCGACGGCTATCCAGTGTGTGCCTTTTGTCGGTAAATACGCCAAGCACACCTATGTGTTCCAGCGGACTCCGTCCTCGGTAGACCTGCGCGGCAACAAGCCGACAGACCCCAAATGGGTCGCGTCGCTCAAACCCGGCTGGCAACGTCAACGGGCGGAGAATTTCGCCAAAATTATCTCGGGCCGCCCGGTCACCGAGGATCTCGTCAATGACGGCTGGGCCGACATCTTTCGCAACAACATCGCCTCGGGGTTCGTGCTCAGTTCCAAGCGGGCGCAGGCCGGGCCCGAAGACATGGCGTTACGTGCTGAGCTGGCGGACTTCGCCAAGATGAACAGAATTCGCACGCGGGTAGACCAGGTCGTGCAAAACCAGGAGGTCGCCGAGGCTCTCAAACCCTGGTACCGTCTGTTCTGCAAGCGGCCGACCTTCAACGACGAATATCTTCCTACATTCAACCTGCCCAACGTGACGCTGGTCGATGTCAGCGCGGCCAAGGGGGTGGAACGAATCACCAAAAAAGGCGTGGTCGCCAATGGCGTCGAATACGAAGTCGATTACATCATCTATGCAACCGGTTTTGAGACCACCGGCGCGGTTAGAAGCGCTCGCTTCCGAACCTATGGGCGCGATGGCCGATCACTTTCCGAATACTATGCAAATGGTCTCCGTACCCTTCATGGTCACTCAACCAGCGGCTTTCCAAACTGGTTCTTCATCGGCGTCGGGCAGAATGCTCTGTCCGCGAACATGACCTCGATGTTTGATGATCAGGCCAAGCACCTTGCGTACATCATCAAAGAAGTGCGAAGCCGGGGCGCGGTGGTAGTGGAGGCGACACCGGAAGCCGAAAAAGCGTGGGTAGATACGATTCGCAGCCTCGCGGGAAACAGCCGGGAGTTTCTATCTGCCTGCACCCCAGGCTACTACAACAACGAAGGCGATACCTCCGCTGGTGGACTGTTGGACCAGGTCTACACCCCAGGCATCAATCAGTTTAACGCGATGCTGGCGGAATGGCGCGAAAAGGGCGACCTCGAGGGGCTGCAATTGTACAAGTAGGCAGGTCGAGGACTTGAGCAATTCACGATAACGGGACACCTCGAGCGTCCGGCCTCAAGTTCCAGTTCGATCTATCTCCGCTCGCGCGGTTGACAGGGCGCTGTGATCGGCGAATACGATCGGAAGTGTCCGCTTCCCAAGGAGGACCGTCGTGAAAATCGAATTGAATCACACGATCGTGCCTGCGCATGATAAGGAACAGTCCGCGCGGTTTTATGAAAAAATTTTCGGACTCAAATACGAAGGGCCACTCGGACATTTCGCCCCGATTCGCATCCCGAGTCAGTCACTGAGCCTAGATTTCGACAATCGCAAGTCGTTCCAGCCGCACCACTATGCTTTCAAAGTCGGGGAGCCGGAATTCGATGAGATTTTCAATCGTGTGAAGGCGGAGGGGCTGACCTATGGCAGCGGGCCTTTCACCCCCGAAGACATGAAAATCAACAACTGGAACGGTGGGCGCGGCGTTTATTTCCGCGATCCTAACGGGCATCTCTTGGAACTGCTCACAAGAGATTACAACGCCGAAACTATGCGCGGATAGCGGTGTGCTCCTCGTGCGGGGTCACAGCTCTGGATTCACTCAGAGTCAACCGGTAATGTCTACTGTCTGCCAACAGTAGACAGGTCTTGGCTGGGGGCTTCAAGTCAGGGCGAGGCGGATGGGGAGTACTTAGTCTGCGCCGGACGGGAGCGTGTACACGATGTGGATCGTGAGCAGGCCTCGATTGTCGCCCGGCCGGGTGTGGATGGTCAGTTTGTCCCTGACGGTTCCGTCGGTGAAAGTTCGTTGGTAGAGCTTGCGCGAGGCATTTGCGGTTTTGGGTCCCATGGTGAAGCCGGCCTTCGCGAGATGCGTTTCATAGAAATCCACCGTATCGGGGTAGCTTCGCGGTGCCAGGAATTCGGCCGAGTAGACGCTGCCGCCGGGCCGCGGCCGGGTCGAGGAGAGCAGCGTCGACCTTGGCGGAACAGGAATTCTCGCGTCCCATTTCGGCGGCATCTTCGATGGACCAAAAAAGCTTTGAGCGCCCGCCTGATTCTGCATCGACAGCCAGGCTAAGCCGAGCAGCCCAGCCACAATCAGCACCCGTGCGATCCCTCTCACACTTGCTCCGGACACAAATCCTGCAGATACGTCGATCGAAAAGCAAATGAGCGCGTGATCAACAGGTTACGGAATGTCTGGCACCTTCTTGTCTCCACCAAACCGGCTAGGCTCCAAGCCTAGGAAGGGTGTCCCGCGGCGGCCAAAGCCAGCAATCGAAGGGTGCGTGTGGAAGGTGGGAGCGCGGGACCTGATGGCAATCGCCGCCAACTGGACCTGGCTGAGGCGAGCTGCCTGTGGCGAGGTCGACAGATCGCCAGGAAAACAGCCGGCTTAACCGAACGAGCCGAGGAGCGGAAGCTGGTGATCTGGCTTCTGTTCGCGTTTGCTTACGTTTTCGCCACTGCTTCCTCGGTTTCTGTCTTCCACGACAGGCCTTGGGTCCATGACTTTGGGTCTTGGATAGTGCTCGGATTCGGCATGACGTATGCCGTGCTCAACGGAGTTCTAGAGTCCAGTCGGGTTGCTGAGCCGGACAGCTGTCTAACCGTCGAACTCGATCTCGTTCCCATTGCGTGCAATCGGGGGAGACTGTTTGCCACGGAGTATCCGCTTGAGGCAGTTGAGACTTCGCCGCTGCCAGGCAATGATAACTCGCCTCCGCGCTCCAGGGCCTTCATGGCGAGACCAGCAGCTTCCTCTAGTGGAATTGCTGCACTTTTGCCTGCACCGGCGGGCTAAACCTAGCCTTGGCAAAGCCCACTGAAACGAGCGTAGTTTGGACGTCCTGCGAGCTCGAAAGCGGATACTCACGATGCGCTGCTGGAAGTGCGGTTTCGAAAACCCGGGGGGAATGAAATTTTGCGGACAGTGCACCGCGGCGCTGGCGCTCATCTGCCCCACGTGCCGCTCGGAAAATCCGCCCCAGTTTAAATTCTGCGGCCAATGCACGACACCGCTCGCGTCCGGCACGAGTGCAGCCGGGTCGGCGAAGTCTTCTCCTACCATCGCCAAAGCCGAGGCAACACTTGCGGTTGAGGGTGAGCGCAAGACGGTCACGGTGCTATTCGCCGACATCAAAGGGTCGATGGAGCTCATCGAAGACCTCGATCCCGAGGAAGCCCGCGCCATCATCGATCCTGCGCTTACGCTGATGATCGACGCCGTCCATACCTATGACGGCTACGTCGCCCAATCCACTGGCGACGGCGTGTTCGCGCTGTTCGGCGCTCCCGTCGCGCATGAGGACCATCCACAGCGAGCGTTGTTCGCGGCACTGCGAATGCAGGCCGAAGTCGGACGCTATGCCGAGAAGCTGCGTGCTGAGAAGGGGGTGAATTTGCAGGTGCGGGTCGGTGCCAACACCGGAGAGGTAGTGCTGCGTGAGATTCGAACCGGCGAGAAGCAGACCGAGTACGCGCCGATAGGGCACTCTACTAGCGTCGCAGCCCGCCTCCAGGCGCTGGCGGCACCCGGCTCCATCGCCATCGGCGAACCCCTGCGCAAGCTGGTCGAGGGCTATTTTGCGTTGAAGCCGCTCGGACCGGCACGCATCAAGGGCGTCAGCGGACCACTAGAGATCTATGAAGTCACGGGGCCGGGGTCCCTGCGGACGCGCCTCCAGCGCTCCGCGGCGCGCGGGTACACCAGGTTCATCGGCCGCCAAGGTGAAATGGAAACGATCAAGCACGCCGCCGAGCTGGCGAAGGCTGGGCATGGCCAGATTGTCGCCGCAGTCGCGGAGCCTGGCGTCGGCAAGTCGCGGCTGCTCTACGAGTTCAGGGTCACGCAGCAGTCGGAGTGGATGGTGCTGGAGGCGCTCTCAATCTCGCACGGCAAAGCTTCGGCCTACCTGCCGATGATAGACCTCCTGCACGGCTATTTTGGGATCAGGGCGGACGATGACCTGCGCGCTCGGCGCGAGAAGGTCAACGGCAGAATCGTGACACTCGATCCCACGCTCGAGGATACCCGCGCCTACCTGTTCGGATTGTTGGGACTGGTCGATGGTGAGGATCCACTGGCCGGAATGGACGCGCAGATTCGACGTCAGCGCACGCTCGAAGCGCTTAAACGGATTCTTCTTCGCGAATCGCTCAACCAGCGGTTGATGGTCATCTTTGAGGACTTGCATTGGATCGACGAAGAAACCCAGGCCTTTCTGAACCTGCTCGCGGACTCAATCGGCACCGAGAAGGTGCTCCTGATGGTGAGCTATAGACCTGAGTACTCGCACCCGTGGAGCAGCAAATCATATTACACAGAGCTGCGTCTTGACCCCTTGGGCAGGGAGTCGGCTGGCGAGATGTTCGATACGCTGCTCGGTGTGAACAGCCGGACGATCGATGAGACGCTCTTCGCGCTCAAGCGCCTGGTCGTCGAAAAGACCGAGGGTACTCCACTCTTCATCGAGGAAATCGTCCAGGCACTCGTGGAAGATGGCGCGCTGGTGCGCAACGGAGTGGTCAGGCTCACCCGCTCTCTAGATGCCCTCAAGATCCCCACAACGGTGCAGGCTATTCTCGCGTCGCGCATTGACCGGCTGCCCGCCCGCGAAAAAGAGCTTTTGCAGATACTGGCGGTAATTGGGATCGAGTTTCCGCTCGCGTTGGCTCGCGATGTCACTAAAAAGCCGGTTGATGAACTGAATCAGCTGCTGAACGCCCTGCAGCGCGGTGAGTTCATCCACGAGCGACCGGCGGCAGGCGACGTGGAGTATGCCTTTAAACACTCGCTGACCCAAGAAGTCGCCTACGGATCGGTGCTGCAGGAAAGCCGTAAGGTCATTCACGAGCGCATCGGCCAATCCATCGAAAGACTGTATGCAGATTCGCTCGATGATAAGGTCTCAAACCTGGCCCACCATTATCGCCGGAGCGGCAACACCGAAAAGGCGGTTGCCTACCTCGTTCGTGCCGCGGGTCTGGCATATCAGCGTTCAGCTTTCTCGGCAGCCACTGCATACCTCGAAGAGGCGTTGGAAAGGCTTCAGGCCCTGGCCGATGGTGCGGAACGTGATCGCAAGGAGATGGCAATCCAGTCGGGACTTGGGGACATCGCACTGGTTGCTAAGGGGTACGCCGCCGCTGACTACGAGCGCCACCTGACACGTCGACAGGCGCTCGCTGAGCGGCTCGGAAACGCCACTGAACTCTTTTTTTGTTTGGTGGGGATCTCAGTGCTTTCTGCGTTCCGGCTCGAACTGGCCAGGGCCCGGGAGATCGGTGAAAACCTTGTCGGACTCGCGGACCAGGCCTCGAATCGCGGAATGCAATTGAACGCCCACGGCTCGCTGGCCAACATCCTTTGGTTGATGGGCGATTTCATTGGCTCGCGCGCACACTCGGAGAAGGTCATCGGCTTGTTTGAGCGGTTTGAGCGCGAGGAGCATCTCGGGCCGGGAGAGGAACATTTTACGGCTGCGTGCCTTTTCTACGCGCCCCTCTGTACCGCGAATTTGGGATTTCCAGACGTTGCGTTGCGGCAGTCACTAGAGTTTCTGACCTGGGCACGGAGGCGACCTCGCCCGCTTCCTTTGGCATTCGCCCTGAATTGCGTTGCGACACTATTCGTGTGGCGCGCAGACGGCACCCAAGCCCTGAAATATTTCGAATCCATGCTCGCGCTTACTGCTGAACACGGATTCAGTAATTTGCACTCATTCGCTCAGATCGCACACGGGCAGGCACTGACGATGTTGGGAAGGACGGACGAAGCCATAGCCGGGATAAAAGACGCGAAGGCCGCGTTTGAGGCGACCGGGGCGACGGCTCCCGGTTGGTTGTATGCCGCCCTGGGGTTGGCGTATCTGGCCGCCCGGCAGCCGGCGGAAGGGATGAGGGTGGTGGCAAAAGCGCTCCAACTGGGGGATCGCACGGGCGACGCAGAAGCCAAATCAGAGCTCTATCGGCTTAAGGGCGAATTGTCGCTCATGCTCCACCCGACCGACGGTGCCGAAGCAGAGGTTTCTTTTCGTGCGGCTATCGACACGGCGCGAGAACAGTCCGCGAAACTCCCGGAGCTACGCGCGACCATGAGTCTTGCACGCCTACTGCGCGACACGAGTCGTCGTGACGAGGGGGGCGCGATGCTGGCGCAAGTCTACGACTGGTTCACCGAGGGCTTCGACACTGCCGACTTGAAGGACGCCAAGGCGCTGCTCCAACAGCTTGGCAGTGCAACCCGACAACCTAAATAGCATTTCGAAACGCGGAACGAAGATCGACGATTACCACCCTTCGACGGATGAGCAGGGAAACTGGACCGGTTCGATTTTGCGCGACTCTCCCCGACGGTCGAAGCGGTAGACTGATGTGCCACGCCTTGGAGTCGGGAAGGATTTCAGCGAAACAAGCTTACACCCACCGCGACGACGCGGGGTCAGCGTATTATCTAGCACGCCGACCGCGTGGTCGACGGGCCTACTGTCCACGTTTATTCGAAGGTACAAACCCAGTGGCTGGCGGTCCATGTGATCGTCTTTCAAGTTGGCACAGAAGTACACAGAGAACCTTGGCGCTGGCCATTGGCTGCGTGGCGGCTGCGAAGGTACCTCGACATTTGACAACTGGAGCGCGCTCGCGAGACGGGACGGTCATCTCGATGAATTTTTCGCAAAACACTCAAATAGTTGGACAATCGATACTCAGTGGCAGCTGGAAAATCTGAGCGCGCGCCTATATGTTCCGCGAACCGGCCGAGAACACGAACGTGAAGGGGCTCGTAGCTACACAAGTTACCAACTGTCTTAAGTCACAGATGCCAAGCTTCGATTGGCCCGGCCGCGGTACGTCGCTCTGAAAGGTCGTGTAGCCATGACGGAGGCGCAACTGGGGTGGCGGCCGTTCGAAGCAATGCGAGCGTCAATACGCCGGAGTCCGCTGGTCTGGCTCGCCGTATTGGTTCTGGGGCTCGTATATGTGTTTACGGCTGGCCGTTACGACATATTTCGCAATGAGCTCTACTTCATCGCGTGTGGAAGGCACCCGGCGTTCGGCTATGCGGATCTTCCGCCGGTCGTCCCCCTGGTAGCGGCTGCGACGCAGGCGTTTGGGATCAATGTGTGGATGCTGCGTTTGCCCGCGGTCGTTGCGGCTCTTGCGCTGATTCCGCTGACTGCCCAGCTCGCGAGGACCGTGGGCGGCGACGAGAGGGCTGCGTGGATGGCGGCAATCGCGGTAGCGATAGCGCCGGGGCTCTTGGCGCTCAGCTCCACGCTGGGCCCGTCTGCGTTTGAACCGCTTGGGTGGACGTTGTGTGCGTGGTTGCTTACGCGCGCGATTCTAAACGGCAAGCGCAACTCGCTCATCTGGGCTGGGGTGGTTGCCGGAATCGGATTCGAAACGAAATACGGAATTGCTATCTGGCTGCTGGGTCTATCGATCGGAATACTTATGACCTCGGCGCGCAGGCTCCTCTATTGGCGTGAATCTTGGTACGCGGTGGCGGCAGCGGTCGTAGTCGGAGCGCCGAGCCTGGTATGGCAGCAGCTTCACGGATGGCCGTTTCTCGCAACCATTGGCTTCGCAACCGCGCATCGAAACCTCACGGGGACCCCGGTTCGATTCGAAGTTGGCCAGCTAGCCGCGATGAATTTTCTCCTGTCCCCGCTTTGGATCGCGGGCATCCTTTCGCCATTCTTTATGGAGAGACTCAAGCCGGCACGGTTCCTGTCGCTGGCCTTTGTAGTGGCGAGCGCTACGGTCATCTACTTACGTGGAAAAGATTATTACCTCTTCCCGGCTTATCCCACGATGTTCGCGGTCGGTGCAGTTGCCTGCGCTGAACTAGGTAGGGCTCTGCGAACGATCTGGTACCTCGCCGCCATTGCGCTCGCACTGCCAGTGCTTCCAGTGGTCTTGCCCATTCTCCATCCAGCCGCACTCGCCCGCTACTTAGACAAGACGCATCTACGACCCCGCCCGGTCGAGATCGAAGGCATTGGGGCCCCCCTGACTCAGGTTTTCTCTGATGAACTCGGTTGGCGCGAGATGGAGAAGCAAGTTGCGCACGCTTATCGTTCGCTATCGCCTGAGGATCGCTCGCGCGCAGCGATTATGACCCAAAACTATGGGGAAGCGGCGGCGCTTGACCTATACGGACCTGAAGACGGCTTGCCGCCATCGGTATGCGGCCAGCTCCAGTACTACTTCTGGGGCACGCACGGCTTCGACGGCAGCGTGATCCTACACGTCAATGGCGATCCCCAACGATGGAGCGAGATGTGCCGCGAAAGCAAGATTGTCGACAGGTTCGGCGCACCTTTAGCGATGCCTTACGAGCACGGCCCGATAATCTTGTGCAATGGACTGCTGCGGCCGCTCCCGGAGATGTGGAGTCGGTTTAAGCGTCAACGCTGAGGTAACGGCAGAAGAGCCTGCTCACGGTCTCGCATCACCTCAGTCAAACCAAACTCTTTTCCGATCACTTTTCGCCGCCCCAGAACCCAGCTCGCTCTTCCGGATCTTCTAGAGCGCCGGTGGCTCGGTTGGCATACGTCCAGCCGCTAAATCGGACTGCTGCGGGTCACTGAAGGCCTCACTCAACAGGATCGACTCAAGTTGACGCGATCGGAATAAGACCAAGATGTAGTGCATCCGCTGAACGAGGTTGCTCCAGTCCGTCGCCCCGGTACCAATGGCATTCGGCGTGTCGGCACCGAACTCCTTCAAGATGGCAAGCGCATCCGGATTGTTCAGCTTCTCCAGATCAGGAGGGTAAAGCGGCTTGCCTGGTGGCGGCGGCACATCGGACCTGAGGTGCAACTTCTCATTGCCGGGAAGGTTCAAATGCAGGGCCAGATCTGTGAGGAGTTTCGTCCATTCCGCTTTGGCGAATTTTCCCGCCGCGCGCGCAATCGGAGTGACTGCGATTTCAAGTTCGGTTATCCCGTGGCATTGCTGTTGCGCGTGCTCCACGATTCTCTGCTCGAGGGAACCCCCAAGAAAATCTTCGAGGCATCCTTGAAGTCGCATCTGTTCGTGCTTACCAACCTGCGCATTCGCAAGCAGCACCAGTTGCGCTTTGAGACTCGGGTCGGTTTCGAAGCGCGCACGGTAATAATTCTCGGCTGCTACTCTAAGCAGCGCCTGACCGCCTTGTTCTGAAGGTTTGCTGTCGAGATACGCAATTACCGGAGCAAGCCGAGTTAGGTCGAGGTTAACGTCGTTGCCAAGAGCTGAGATTAGTCTGGTGTAGAGAGCGCCGATCTCACCATATACCTCGGCATTTCCCTGTTTGAGGTTATCGATACCATCATCCAAAGCTTGGGTGATCACGTTGTCAAAAGGATCAATTCCGATCACCCCGGCCGCCTTGAGGAGGTTCACGAGGCGCTGAATCGTTTCCTGATAGATCCACGATTGGGTTATTGCCAGCAGGCCGCGGTTACTCATGTTTGCTTCGCGAATGGACACGCCAATGGTCTTGGACGACCACGAAGCGAATCCGCACCAACTTACGCTTCCCCCGCCCACCATCGTGCTCATAGCCCCGCTCAAGACGTAATAACCTTGGGTGATCTTGAGATTGCGTAGAATTGGGTCGCCGTTCATCGCGACCGTATTTTCGATATCCTGAAGCGAGGGGAAGCTCGCAGGGTCTATCCGAGTAGGCGACATAAGCGGCCGTCCGTTGATTTTATCCTACTGCCGTTTCCTGGAGCACGACTCTTGTTTGGACGAGATCGCGCCAATCGAGACCTTCTCCAAAACTGTTGTATATTGGCGTGAGCAGCATGCGCGCGCCGAAACGATCGTCGCTTGAGAGCATTAGCCGCGCTTTGCTCAGCGCGGCGCGCAATTCGAATGACTTGGCGCCCATGCCTTGCGCGCAGGTGATAGCTTCGCCGAAGTCTTCCACTGCCTGATCACGATCACCGGTTCGCAACCTTAAATCACCGCGAAACCTGAGTACTTCCGGGCGGTAGATGAGCTCATCGGGGTTGGCTTCGAGGGCGCGCTCCAGCGTGTGGAGAGCTTTGTCGGTCGCTCCCTGCAGGGCCTGCGCCTGCGCCAGGTAAAAGAGCGAAAGAGTTATGCCCATGCGGGTCTCTGTCTCAGCAAAGGCGCTCAAGCTCTCCTCGATGAGCTGAACCCCTTGTGCTGCTTCACCGCAGTTCGCCAAGGCTGCGCCTAGCGCACTTCGCGCAGCCGCAGCGATGTGCGGAAAGCCGTGGTCATCGGACAAATTAATTGCCTCACGCGCCGGGGCGACGGCTCCGGTTGGCTCTCCAATGAGTAACTTCAATGCTCCGGTCTGGTAGCTTATATATGCTCGGTCGTAGGGATCGTTGCGTTGCTGAACGGATCTTGCGGCTTCGCCAATCCGGCTTAAAGCTGTGTCGATGCGACCGGTCGCGAATGCAGTCAAACTTGCAAAGGCCAGCGCGGTGCCAAGCGCGCCCGGGAATTGCTGGAAGACTTGTTCACCGAAGAACGCTCGGCCGCGCATGAAACGGCTCTCGGCTTGCTCCAGTCTTCCCCGATAAAAGTGGGTTTCTATTCGTGCCATATGAGCGAAGGCCAGATTCCTCGGGTCCCCTTCGCTTTCGCTCAGATCCATCAACTCCTTGCTCAGCGCGTCGGCGGCAGGGTAATCGCCGCCGTTGATGGCAGCCGCCCAAGTCCCTAACAGTTGTAGCGAGAGCTGTCCGACGTTGCCGATCTTTCTCACCAGGGTCAACCTGCGGGAGAAGGCATCCTTTGTTTCCGCAGCGGCGTAACCATGGGTTAGCTCTCTCACTTGCGCGAGGGCACCTGCGACCGGTAATTCCAGCGCGTCGCGGTCCGGCGATTCTGGAAGTTTATTTATAACCTCGAGCGCACGCTGGTAGGCGCGCTCGGCCTCGCGAAAAGCCTGCCGCTTGCGCGCGGATCGAGCCGCGCTGCGCCACGCGCTAAGTGCCTTTTCCAGTTCACCCGCACCGGTCCAGTGACGAGCCAGAACCTCGGGATTCTCGGTTGCAGTCTGGGGAAAGCGTTCGGTTATAAGGTTGGCGGCCCGACGATGAAGCTCACGGCGGCGACTCTTGAGCAGCGCCGCATAAGCGGTGTCTTGCACCAACGCGTGTTTGAATTGATAGACTACCTCCGGTGCGGCTCCCGTTGCGTGCAGGAGATCCGAATCGATTAGCCGTTGAAGGGCCGCCTGCAACTCGTCTGGTTCACCATCGTAGACACCGGCGATTAGTTCATGGGAGAAGCTGCTCCCGATCACGGCGCCGATTTGCGCGATTTCCTTAGCGCTCCCCAACCGATCCAGCCTCGCCATCAAGGAGTCAGCAAGGGTTGCGGGGATTTGCTCGGCTGAACTATCTCCCGACTCAATCGCGAGACGCGCCAACTCTTCGACGAAAAGCGGAACCCCAGCCGAGCGTTCCACGATGGCTTTCACTATCTCGGCAGAAAGATGGCCTTTGCCCGCGACCTCAGAGACTATTCTGGTGACTTCAGTACGACTCAACCGGGGGAGGGTGAGTTGGAGATGGTGGGATTGCAATGGCTCGTGGAAGTCCAGTCGCGAGGTGCAAAGCAACATGAGAGACGCGTTTGCCCCTTGCTCCGCCAAGGCTTCAATCCACTCAAGGGTCGAGGCATCCGCCCATTGCAGGTCTTCCACCGCGATCACCATTGGTTGAACTCGCGAGGATCCCAAACAGAAGTTTGCAAGGATGGAGAGCAATCGCTTGCGCGACTCAAACCGCGACGCTGGTATTCCGTTAGGATTGTCGGGCGGGGGCAGATCGAGCAGCTCCGCGAACACTTCCAGCGCCTCCCCGTCGTGAATTCCTGCTAGTTCGAGGCGACGTTTAACTGTCTGCATGCGCTCGGCGGCCGACTGCTTTTCCCAATCAAAGCTTCGCTGCAGCATCTCGACGATCGGAAAGAACGGCACCGACTGAAAATCCGAGTCGCAGGTACATTCCAACCAGGTGTGCGGACTCGAAGCGACTCTTAAACGGAATTCCTGCACCAGGCGGGATTTGCCGATCCCGGCTTCGCCCGTGATGTGCACGAACTGCCCATCACCGTCGCGCGCCAATTCCCAGCGTCTCGAGATCATCCGCAATTCGTCGTCGCGCCCGACCAGAGGAGTGAGACCCTGCGCCGCCGCCAAGTGGATACGTCCGCGGACTCCTGTCGCTCGTAGAATCCTGAATAACCCTACGGGTGCAGCGAGGCCTTTTAGGACTCGTTCACCGAGATCTTCAACCGCAAACAGTCCCGCGATGAGGCGATGGGTGGCGCCGGTAACTACGACCGTGCCGGGTTCAGCCACGGCCTGGACTCGCTCGGCAATCGCAGGGACTTGGCCAAAGACATCTGCTTCACGGTCCAGCCCTCTTCCTATGAAAACCGAACCCGAATGAATACCGACACGCACTAGTAAACCGGGCTGGGAGATCGCCTGACTTAACCGAGCTAACCCATCAAGGATTGCAAGTCCGGCTCGCGCAGCTTTTTCAGCGTCATTTTCACGGGCGATTGGCCAGCCGAAGAATGCGAGCAGCCCATCGCCGAGATACTTGGCGACATGACCATCGAACCCGATGACTGCATCAGCCGCAGCCTTCTGATAGGCAGCAACAATCTCATGCCACTGCTCGAGATCGAACTGACCGGCTAACTCGGTTGAGTCGACGAGGTCGCAAAACAATACGGTTAGATGCCTGAGTTCGCCCTCACCGTGCAATGCGCCGACGCCCGCCTCGTTCTTGCGCGAAATCTCTGGTGCAGGGAGGCTGGCGCTCGACGCCTGCAAGGTTCTTCCCGGCTCTTGTAATGCCTGTACCCTGGCGCCGCATTCACTGCAGAACTTTGAGGAAGGTGCGATATCCGCACGACACGCTGGGCATCGAGTCATTGAGGGTCCACACGTGAGTCAAAGTTTGCTGCGATCCGGATTTCGGGCCCGCGCTTGACTCTGGCAGTGGTTATTCATCGATCGAGAACCGTGCTGGCGAGCCTACTCCGGCTCGGTTAATGCCGCAAATAGCGGCGCGATTCCTGGTTCTCTGAAAAATCTAGGAGAACAAACGGGACTGCCCCCTAGCAGCCAGCCCCATGGTCAACTGTGTTGTCGCGGTTGCAGTTGACATTGAAGCAGTGACCGCTACTTTTGTCGTGCCCTATAATACCCAGGGTCCCGCGTATTTGGAGCAGACGGTCGAACCAGCGCTGCCAAAAAGTCTGTCTCTCCATGGGGCTTCGCCCTCCCCAATAGGGCGTGGTGCCGGCGGCAGTGAGCTGCGTCTCGGACAGTGAGTTCAGGTCAGTGACCATAACGAGGTTCACGATGTAAGCGACGGTCATTGGCCCGAAGACAAGTCCGGGATTTCATCGAGCCGAAAGTACTGCGCGGATCGCATCGCCTCACTAACTTGGCTTTCCTCGCCGTAGTGCTCTATCTGAAGAATCGTCGGTGCCTTGGTATTGACTGACATCTGGGTATCCTCTTTTTGTGTCCTTTCTCGCGACTAACCGAATCAGCAAAGGTGATGCCGTTAGAAAACCGACCCGTTCACCAGGAAAGTCCAGGCTTGCGTTAACTCCTGAAGTTAACTCGCGGATACGCCGTAAAGCGGGCTTAATTGTGGCGAGCATTTCGAATTTCCCTTAGACCGGGAAATGTCCGGCAAACTGGCTGCGTATGGCTGGATCGCATGTGGAAGTGGACCGCCGCGCTGGCCCGACCGGCGAGTGGGTGGTAGAAGAAGCCACTTTTAGCCTTTACGCGATCTCGGATGCGTTGCAGCGCGGTGCGGTAAACCAGATCAAGTCGAATTCTGTACGCAATCTGTTTCGCGAGATAGGGGGTGAGCTACACAAAATGTGGATTCCTAGCCGCGACACCGTAACCGGGGTTGCCGCATTTCACTTTAACCGGCGAATGGGCGGATGTGCGACCTTAGAGTTCCTTGAATGGCGGGAAGGACATGTTCCTCAGAGCGATACAGCTGCCGAGCGTTCCCTTGTGGGATAGCACCAAGGCAACCCTGTCTGAGCGGCACAATCTGAAGTCTTCGCAGTCTACGTCGGGGGACTCTGGTGTGAGGACGCGCTCGGCATGCTTGTGGTGCCTGCGACGTGTTGGTCGTCGTCGCGACATTTCTGTTCGTTACACTTTCCTCGGTTTGCGCGCAGAGAGGAAGTTACACGCTGCAAGGCACTTTGCTAACGCCGAATGAGACCATCGAAGGTGGCTCTCTGACCGTGCACGATAGCAAGATCGTGCAAGTCGGAAAGGGAGGAGCAGCAGAAGCGGGACCAACCATTGAGGTTCATGGAGTGATCATGCCTGGAATGAACGATCTCCATGACCACCTTACCTGGAATGTTCTTCCGCGGTGGAAGCCGGGTCGCTTGTTCGGAAATCGATATGAGTGGGAGGAAAGCGCAGAATACTCTCATGCGCTAAAAGACCCTGAAGGGTCACTAATAAACGGTGGCCTCGGATGCGACGCCGACCTCTTCGGAGAGGTCAAAGCGCTTGCTGGTGTGCAACCTCAGTCGTAGGAAGTTACGCGGGAAGGAGGGATCATCCCGGAGAGAACGCTTGCATCGAAGGGCTCACGCGAAGCCTCGACTTTTATCCTGAACTTGGCAAGCAGAGCTACCGAGCGGTTGCCTACGAGATTTTTCCTTTCGAAGTTGCACCCGAACGAATGGATCTCTATCGACGCCAACTCGCCGATGGAAGCCTGACTTGCCTTCTGATTCACGTTGCCGAGGGATCACCCACCGATGCAAGCGCACATCGTGAATTCAGAATCTTGAAGGCTCAGGGCCTGCTTCGTAGGGGAGTCGCCGTGATCCATGGGGTCGCGTTCCGCCAAGAGGACTTCAAGGACATGGCGGCAAACGGCGTCTCGCTGGTCTGGTCGCCAAGGAGCAACTACGAGCTTTACGGCGCCACCACCCGAATACAGGAGGCAAAAGGTTCCGGGGTGACAATCGCGCTCGCCCCCGACTGGAGCCCCACGGGCAGTGCGGGAATGTTGCAGGAGTTGCGCCATGTGGCGGATTGGAATCAACAAAACAAGGTATTTCAAGACAGCGAGTTAATTGAGATGACCACATCCATTCCCGCCCAAATCGCGGGATTGGGTGACCAACTAGGCACGCTCGCGCCCGGTCGCCAAGCCGACCTGCTGGTTTTGAAGAGCTCGAACAAATCAGCTTTTGCGACGGTCCTCTCAGCCGGGCCTGCCGAAGTCGAGTTGGTTGTTGTCGGAGGCACACCGATGTACGGCGATGGCCCGCTAATGGCCAAGTTGCTGCCAAAGGCCAACCTCGAGGCACTCTCAATATGCGGTGTGGAAAAAGCGCTATACATGGGTGACACTCCGGAAGCGCGGAGCGCCGCCAATGAGTCATTTGCCAAAATCCGCTTACGTCTGAACGATGCGCTGCGCAACTCGGGTACCATGCTGGGTCCCTTCGAGTGCCAATAGGGGGTTCGGCCTTGCCACCGGTACATTTGACTATTGTGGTAAGTGGTCTATGCCACACACCGAGGGCTGCTCGCGTGTTTCACGGAAGCCTTCCCTCGCCTTGCGAGCTACGGCGTGACTTCGGGAACCCCCAATTGCAATAGCCTTTGCCGAGACGGGCTGCCGCAAGCTCATCAACGACGAGCCGTTAAATGAAGAGAGTCAAGCTGCAATGGATTAAGCGTGAGCGGCAAAGGCTCGGAATCCAGATGCATGCCAATGAAATCTTCTTCATCGCCCGCGCCATCAAGCCGCCGGTGAATTTCCTCATTTTCGGGATGGGAAATGACTCCCCTTTCTGGTTCAAGCTGAACCAGCGCGGACGGACTGTCTTCGTCGAGGATCAGGAGGAATGGTTCCGCAAGATCCGTGGCGAGAATCCTTCCCTGGAGGCGTACCTCGTCACTTACGGGACTACGCTTACCGAGGCCATGGAGCTGATCGACTGTCCGGGAAGGCTAGCAATGGACCTTCCTTCCGACATCAAAAAGACCCAATGGGACGTCATCCTGATCGGTGGCCCCGCGGGATACGAGGATAGCACCCCTGGGAGGATGAAAAGTATTTACGAGTCCTCCCGTCTTATCAGACAAGGCGGAAGCGTTTTCGTGCACGATCAGGAAAGGGCGGTGGAGAGAGCCTACGGCGACCGATATCTTTTGAAGGCCAATGTGGTGGCGGAGGTCAAAGGACGCGCCACCTTACGTCACTACAGGATATTGGCGCGCGACCGGGAGGGCGCCGACAGCCCGGTCGGAGTGATAATGTAACCGCCCTCAACGGACGCGACTGCCGACCGGTCTGCCCTGTCGGAACAGCGGCACATCTTTCCTCAACATCAGATGATAGCGGGGTTGGACCTGCGTTTTGCAGCTCATCTTTGAGCCCACAAGTCGAGTACCCGGGTTCGCACCGGTCCTTGGCAATCGCGGCTCTTAACTCCCCCGGCTGCTGCAGCCCGCGCGCGGCCTGGAGGGCTTGCTCAGCCGTCCGTGGGCCGCAAGTCACGGAGAGTCTTTAGATTGACTCGTAGTGGTTGGAGCAGAGGGTTCAGCACGACGATTTTGTCGACCAGTTCTGGCAGAAAAACGGGGGAGGTTGCTGGTGGTAATGTCAAGTCTCGGTCTCTGTTGCGCCCAGGTCGCGCTGGGGTCAGGCGGCATCAAGTTGGATCGGTTCACTTTGTGCCTGCGCTTGCTTTTAAGCCGCCGATTCACTGCTTCCAAAAGCAGGGCGCAAAGCGGATTCGCGTGCGGTTCGGGTTTGCAAAGCATGGGTCTTAGTGAAAGAGTCGGCCAGCGATGGGGGGCACCTGCTCGACTCCTAAATCTAGGAGGATTCGATCAAACCACTGACCGCAACCTCTGCGGTACGAGCTTAACGTAACGCTTATCTATCGATGGCTTCGGTGCGCTGGAACGATGCGATGCTGGATCGGATGCGCCTGGTCGGCGACCCTCCGGCGGATGCGGCGATCGAGGCCACCTTTGCCGCAGGTCAGCAGGCGGCCGCCCAGACCTTCATGGCGGATCGCATGACTAACGCTGCGCCGGTACCTTCCTCGCTGCCGTCACAGTTGCGGGAGTTCCTGGAGAAAAGCAAGATCGATGCGCTACCGAATCCCACCCGTGTCGCGGTGGCGCAGAATGTATTCGTTGACCACGGTCCGGAAATCCTCGCCACGCTCGGATGTTACTCGCTGCCATCGGCGTACGCCGCACGCAAAGGCGTCCAGGTCCTGCATCGGACTGCCTACCTGGCCAAGCGTCCCAATCGCCGCTTGTTCCGGACCATGCAGATGGTAGTGGACGTGATGGAACCCGGTGGGCTCGGTCCGGACGGCTACGGAATTCGTACGGTTCAAAAGGTACGGCTAATTCACGCGGCGATTCGCTATCAGCTCCTGCACGCGAAGTGGGATGGTTCGCTGGGAATTCCCATCAACCAGGAAGATCTCGCGGGAACGCTGCTGACTTTTTCCTACCTGCCCGTGGAAGGGTTGCGTAAACTTGGCGCAACCATCCCCGGCGAGGCAGCAGAGGCATATTTCGAGACCTGGTGTGCGGTGGGCAGATTGCTCGGCGTGATGCCTGAGATGATTCCGGAGGAACTGGAAGCCGGCGCAGAATTGGAAGATCTTATCTGCAAGCGCCAGTTTGCGCCCTCCGACGAAGGCAGGGAAATGACCCGAGCCCTTACCGAAATGCTAGAGCGGAATTCTCCTCCGCTGCTGGAGGGTGTGCCGACGGGTCTGATGCGGCTTTTCATGAAGGGGGAAGTGGCCGATTACCTGGGAATCCCCAATAGCGAGCTGGATAGGAATCTAGCCGGCATAGCAGTGCACTTCAGCAGATTCGTCGATTTGGACCTCCAGGAATCGCAGTGGCGAGCAATGATCTTTCGCCAGCACATCCTGAGCTTGATTGAGGTCATGATAAAGGCCGAAGGGGGACCCGAGCGCGACTTCTTCCGGCTTCCCACTGAGCTGCACGAGAAGTGGCGGGGAGCTAATCCCGAGTCCGAAGAGGGGATCTGGGGTCATCTCGCGCAGTGGATCGTGTCGCGCGTTTAGACCGCCACTGCGGTGTGCGGCTTCCATCAACCTGAGGGATGCTCGGTGGAATCTGCTCCAAAGTGACGAATTCCTACCGCCCGCGAACGCCGGCGCGAAAACCGTTTAGTGACGAAATCCGTCGCTTTGATGGTCGGGGATGGAGACACCGCACGTCGTTGGCCTCCTCGAGTCGAGAAACTGGCTTCTTTCAGACGCGTTTCCCGCTGAGTTACCGCTGCGTTCACTCGAACTGGCCAGCTCCACACCCTCCAGGGGGTGCGAAATCGAGGTTTGCTCGCGACGCCCTGGTAGGTGTCCTTCAGGGTTACGAGCAGACTCGCCAGACCTGGCGTTGCGATTGTCGGCGAGTCGATCATCGAAAAGTCTCACGATTGTCAAAGTTCCAAACGACAAGCCACGTCTAGATAGTTGTGCGACCCTCACCCCAGCTGATTTCGGGGAAAACTGGCAATCGTCAGGAGGGCGAAAGAATCGTCCTGCCAGAAAGGGACAAAATCCCTTTTCTTGATTGACACTCAGCGAAATCGAACCCTACACTCCGCGGTAGGAAGGATGTTGCTCTCCGGTTTGAAGCGGCCCTGACGTTAATCGAGCGGAAAGTACTAACCACTACGCCACCGAGGAGGTAGCGATCGTGCTCAACACCGAAAGATTCAAACGGCTTGCCTTTGTTGTTGGTTTAGCGCTGCTGCTGTTTAGTGTCGCGTCGGCGAATGCCGCGGATACGGACGATTCGGGCTCCTTTCTCGCGAGCCTCAAGAACATCGCCAACCCGAGTACGGTTCCCGCGAATGGCGACCAAAATCCGTACGGAGTAGCCTTCGTTTCCCACGGCGGAGATTTACTTAAGGCGGGCAGCATTCTGGTCTCCAATTTCAACAACAGTATGAATCTGCAGGGGACCGGGACTACCATCGTGCAGATAAACAAACATGACAACCAGTCGCTGTTCTTCCAGGGAAAAAGGGGGCTTGGCCTTACAACCGCCCTCGGCGTGCTGCCGCAGAACCTGGTTATAGTGGGAAACGTTCCAACCACGAATGGCATGTCGGGCACCGTTATGCAGGGGAGCCTTCTGATTATCAGCCCGAAGGGAGTACTCATCGATACCCTGACCAGTTCAACAATGCTTGATGGCCCCTGGGATTTGACGGTTCAGGCCAATGGCAACTCAGCACTGGTTTTTGTTTCCAACGTTTTGAGCGGCACGGTCACGCGTCTCAACATCAGCGTGAAGCGAGGCACGGCGACGGTTACGAGCATGACGCAGATCGCTTCGGGATACCTGCACCGAACCGATCCGGCTGCTCTGGTCATCGGACCGACCGGCCTGGTTTTCGATAGCAGCAAGGACCTGCTCTATGTTGCGTCGACCGGAGACAACGAGATCTTCTCGATTGCCAACGCGGCGACCACCACCATGGACAACGGCATGGGCACGGTAGTGTACAGCGACCCCGCACATTTGCACGGTCCGCTGGCCCTGGCGATGGCGCCCAATGGGGATTTGCTAACCAGCAACGGTGATGCAGTGAATCCAGACCCAAGGCACAACAGCGAAATTATCGAATTCACCCCAAGCGGCAGCTTCGTCGACGAGCTTCAGGTCGATTCTGCCGTTGGCGCCGCTTTTGGCATAGCGGTCTCGAACGGTGAACTTGCGGCCGTGGACGACAACACCAACACGCTGCGCATCTTCGTCGACTCAGACGCGGACACTGGGAGGGG
>DASXMJ010000073.1 GCA_036495685.1 Candidatus Binataceae bacterium
GCGGGAAGGGCGCGGCCGCACCCGTGCGGGACGTGACGAAGTACGCGATCGAATTCGCGATGCCGCCCTGCAGATGCGCGACTCGATCCGCGCCGCGGTCCGCGAAGCGCGCGCTCAGGCCGCCAAAGGCGAATCCGAGCGCCAGCCCTCACCCGATACGGCTTCACGCACGCGCCCGTTCACCCCGGAGGCAAACCGCGGCGACATCATGGACATTCTGAACGGGGTCAAAGAGGGCAGAATCGATCCGGCGGAAGCTGACGAGATGATCGCGGCCCTGATGGAAGTGGAGCGCGCGACGGAATCTCCCCGCGACGGCCGCTAGGTCGCCACGGGGTGGCGCGCGAAGCGCGCCGCCGTGTTGGCCAGTTTGACGCTGCGAGAGCCACGCCACCAGCGCGGCGGAGTTCCGCCCGAGAACCTTGCCAAGGCCCTCTTTCCGGTTGACCTCGCCAAGGCAAACGTGTCCGAACTGTTTGACCCGCGATTGCGGGGTTCAGCTTGACTGTCTGCCACAGCGCGTACTAATCAGCCTAAGCCCGGAGGTCGGGGCTCGATGGTCAAGCGAACAGGCATTGTCGCCCTGCTCATGTGTCTCAGCGTGGCTTCCGGGGCGGCACGCGCGCAACTTCCGCCCGACCAGATGACCTCCTATACGCTGGGTGCTCCGCAGCCCCACTGGGCCTTCATCCTGGACTCGATGTTCCTCGCGCCCTCGGTCAGCAGGGTGCACATCGTCGACCTCGACGCGCAGAAACTGCTCGGGCAGGTCAACGGCGGCTACTACAGCAATTTCGAGTACTCGCCCGACCATCGCGAGATGTATACCATCGACACCTTCTATTCGCGCTCCTGGCACGGGACGCGCAGCGATGAGGTCTCGATCTTCGATGCGAGCACGCTGCTTTACAAAAGTGAGATCCACATCCCGCCCAAACGGATCCTTATAGTTCCCAAGATCAACACCACCGGCCTCACTCCCGATGGCCGGTTCATGATGATCGCAAACCTTACCCCGTCCACCTCGGTCAGCGTGGTGGATCTCAAAGCGCGCAAGTTCGTCGGTGAAATCGAAACCGGCGGCTGCGTGCAGGTGCTGGTCGCCGGCAACCGCAAATTCGCTTCGATGTGCCCTGACGGGTCGCTGCTGACGGTCCACCTCGACGAGTCGGGCAAGGTCATGGGCCGCAAGCAATCGAAGCCATTCTTCGATCCCAACAAGGATCCGGTATTCGATCAGCCGATCGTGGTCGGCAGCACCGCGTACTTCCCTTCCTATCATGGCAACCTCTACCCGGTGGATTTGTCGGGCGACACCGCGCAGGGCGAAAGCGAGTGGCCACTCACTACCGAGGAAGATCGCAAGGCGAACTGGCGTCCCGGCGGATGGCTCTCCATCGCCGCCAGTGAGAAAGGCGACCAGCTGTATGTGCTCATGCATCAGGGCGGCGAGTGGACCCACAAACAGGCGGGCAGGGAAGTATGGGTCTTTGACACCGGGCGCAAAACCCGGATCGGCCGCATCCCGCTCAAGACCGAGGGGTATTCGATTCGTGTGAGCCGGGGGCCCAATCCGATTCTCGAGAGTCTCGCGCTCATGCAAAGCCAGATCGAAACCTACACTGCACCCGAGGGCAAGTACCTGGGCGTGTTTAAAGATATAGGCACGTCCTTCCTGGTATCCGGTCCTTAACCTGTGATGAATCTCGATCCGACCATTGTCGCGATTGCTTGCGCCACCAGCGCTACCATTTTTCTCGGCTCGGCGGCGCTTAAGTTCTCGCAGCCGATGGAATTTCGCGCCGCGGTTGAGAGCTATCGGCTGGTGCCCGAGGCGATGGCGGCCGTGCTTGGGTGGATCGTTCCAGCACTTGAGCTGGCGGGCGCGACTGGGTTGGTGGTGGCCGCCACGCGAGGCGCCGGCGCGCTTCTGCTACTTACCCTGATCGCGGCGTTTACCGGTGCGATCGCGCTCAACCTGGCGCGCGGCCGACGCGACCTCGATTGCGGATGCTTCGGACCGCTGCTGCGTCAGCCGCTCAGCGGATGGCTGATCGCGCGCAACGGCCTGCTCGCGTTCCTGGTGCTGGCCGCGTTCACCCCCGGCGACGCGCGCCCGCTGACCTCGCTCGATTACCTAACCATCGCCGCCGCCGCGGCCGCGATGGTGATTCTCTACGGGGCTGCTAACTACCTGCTTGCTACGGCGCCAAAAATCGCGGCTTTGAGGACACGCGATGCATGATGCACTCGCGATCTCGCAGGTAGTGCTGTGGATCATCGTGGTCATCCTGGCCGCGACGGTGCTGGCGCTCGCACGGCAGATTGGAGTGTTGCACGAGAGAATCGCGCCGATGGGGGCGCTGACCATAGACAAGGGACCGAAAGTCGGTGATGCCGCGCCCATCTTTGATCTCCACGCGCTGAATCAAAGCCCGGTGACTCTCGGCGGGCCAAGCGCGAGCGGTCTTAGTACCATGCTCATGTTCGTGTCCCCGACCTGTCCGGTGTGCAAGAAGCTGTTGCCGATCGTCAGATCTATAGCCGCGAGCGAGACGCAGTGGCTGCGCGTGGTCTTCACGAGCGATGGCGAGGAGCCCGCGCAGCAGGAGTTTGTCCGCCGCCATCGGCTTGAATCATTTCCCCTGGTACTATCGAGCGAACTCGGAACGACCTACCGAGTGAGCAAGCTTCCTTACGCGGTGCTGATCGACGAGGAAGGACGCATCCGCGCCAAGGGCCTGGTTAACACTCGCGAACACCTTGAGAGCATAATCCAGGCCAAGCAGATGGGAGTCGCGTCCGTTCAGGACTACCTGCGAGCCCGGCACGAACCTGCGGTGCCTCCCAACGGGTCGCGCGACGGGAACCGCGATGGATAAGATAGTGGAAGGGCTGACCCGCGCGGTCGCACAGCGCTCCTCGAGGCGCAGCTTCATCGCGCGCCTGGGCAGGCTGATCACGGGCGGAATGATCATTCCGCTCCTGCCCGTGGATCGCGCCGCCGCGCAGAGCGTGGCTGGCTCGCCCGCGGCGCAAGCGACGCCCAAGCCGAATCCCAACGACGATCACACCTGCGACTATTGGAAATACTGTGCAATCGATGGCTACTTGTGCAGCTGCTGCGGTGGCGGTTCGCACGATTGTCCGCCCGGCGCGACGCCATCGCCGACTTCGTGGGTCGGTACCTGCCGGCATCCGGCAGACGGCAAAGACTACATCGTCAGCTACCGCGACTGCTGCGGCAAGAACCCCTGCGGACGCTGCCTGTGTGCCAACACCGTGGGCGAGATGCCTCTGTACCGGACGCAACTCAACAGCGACCTTATCTGGTGCTTCGGCGCCCCAACGATGGTTTATCACTGCTCGACCGCCGAAATCGTCGGGCTCAAGTAACGCGTTGCGCGCCGGATCGCTCCTGGTGGCCTGGGTTTTCCCGCTGCTGGCTGTTACTCCGGCGCGCGCTCAGGCACCGCCCGCGTTCCAGCAGCGCTGCGCCGTGTGCCATCAGGAGAACGGGAGTGGGGTTCCCGGAATATTTCCGCCGCTTAACGATACGATTGGTCCCTACGTCCGGCTTCCACAGGGACGGACCTTTCTGATTCACCTGCTGCTCTTCGGAATGAACGGCGCGATCAAATCGCACGGCACCATCTATGAGGGCTTCATGCCGCCGGCCGCTGATTTGAGTGATAGCGATCTGGCCGAGGCCATCAACTATGTGCTCGGGACCCTCAATGCTGGCACCCTTCCCCACGACTTCCAGCCGTTTACACCGATGGAATTCAAAACGGCACGCACGAGCCGGCTGACAGTTACCGACGTCTTCTACGAACGCGAAAAACTGATCGCGTCGCTCGACAAAGGCGCGAGCGCGACCTCTGTCAGGTGATGATCGCACGCTCTCTCGGCGCCGTTACGATGCTCCTGGTTTTCGTGGCTGCGACACCGGCGTGCGCCGAGTCGCCGCAGAATTTATACACCTTGAACTGCTGGGGTTGTCACCGCGCCAACGGCGAAGGCGTCGCGGGTACTGCGCCGCCGCTCATCAACGCGGCGGATTTTCTCAAAGTACCGGGAGGACGCGAATATCTGATCCGGGTTCCCGGGGTCTCCCAATCGATGCTCGACGACGCCGACACGGCGCTGGTGATGAACTGGATTCTCGAAACCTTCAGCAAAGGCCGGGTTCCGGACGATGTTAAGCCTTTCACGGCAGCGGAAATTCACCACGCGCGCGCCGAGCCGCATCTGTTCGACATCACCGAAATCCGTACCCAACTGTTAAGAAAGATGGTCGCGATGAAGATTAGATCTTCCCCGGTGGATGCGACAGCGCACGCGGGGCCCAATTCGGTGGCTACCCCGCCGATCGAGGAGTGAACAGCGCCCCGCAGATGGTCTTGGCCGCGTCCAGGACCTGTTCGATGACTCGCTCCTCACGCACCTCCGCGCCGATCGCCAATCCTTCCATAATAAGGGCGAGCATGACCGGGAAGAGATCCTGGTTCGGAACGCTCGAAGCGAAAGGCTCGAACAGGCCCCTTAGCATCCTTTCTACGGATTCGCTGAGACGAGTATAAACCGCGCGGATAGAATTGCGCAGGTAGGCGTCGGTGCGGCTGGCAATCACCAGTTCGAGCCAGGCTTGGTAAAGCGGCCGTTAACGGTTTCCCAAATGAGGTCGATCGCCATGGAACACCGGTCCGCTTCGACCGGGAGCTGTTCCACCTTCTGCCGCATCTCGTTCGATAGCAGTTCACTCAGATGCTCCACCGCCTTGGCGAACAAATCCTCCTTGGTCGGAAAGTGGTAGAGCTGAGCGCCGCGCGACAATCCCACGCGCTCCTCGATCTCCAAACCAGTCGTGTTAGCGTACCCGCGCTCGATCACCCATAGGATCGCGGCTTCGAGCACACGCCGCCGCGTTTCGGCGCTTTTCTCATCCTGCTTCAAATGCGGTTTGAGAGTACGCAGACTGGAGACATCTATGATCGAACCGCATGCTAGCAAGGGATCACGTGCGGAGAGCATTGTCCGTTGGTACAACGTGCGGGCGAGGGCGCGCTCCGCAAACACAACAAAGGCGGACCCGTGCTTCTAAAACGATCGAAAAGATACGTAAGGAAGATCGTAGCCGAACGCACTCGGTCCGACCGATTTGAGTGCGATTGGAGTCGTGAGCAATGGAGAGGCCGGCAGGGCCAGGACCGTGACACGCAGTCCCGGTCTCAGGATGTCGGTG
>DASXMJ010000074.1 GCA_036495685.1 Candidatus Binataceae bacterium
GACCAAGCGCATCGAACTCGAACCTGCCGAGACGGTGGAGAAGCGGATCGAGGAGGCGAGTCGCTTCTTCCCCCGCGAGCAGCTGGCGCTTTCGACCCAGTGCGGCTTCGGAACGGTCTGGGAAGGAAACCCGATTCCCGAATCGACCCAGGAAGCGAAGCTGCGGCTGGTCGCCGATATCGCTCATCGCATTTGGAAATGAGGCATCCCAAGCGTTCGTGAGCGTGATTGCGAACCAGACGGGAACACGACCGCCTCCATGCGCCTGAGGACGAAGTGCGCGCACGCAAAATGGCATTCATCAGGTCGTCGGTTTGAATCCGACGGGTGGCGACAGAAAAACGGCGATTTCAACAAATCCAAGGCATGCTAGAAACGCTTCGTCGGAATGTCGCGATTGCCCGAGAACGCAATTAAAGCGCGGCTTCGCGCAGAATCGGTATAACGCGGGCGCCGAAGTCGCGATACCAACCCTTCTGCTCTTCTGGAGATATCCCGCGGCCGAAAATCGCGGCGAAGTGGCCGGCTCCTGCGATGCGGCACTGATTCACGATCTGCTCGGCGACGGCGGCCGGCGTGCCGGCGATAAACTCCTCGTCACCGATCGAAAACGCATGCGCGGTCGGCGTATCGAGCAGCGCGGGACGCTCCGGCGTGTCGACGCGCGGATCGATTTCCAGAAACTTGCGGAAAATGCGGGCTTGCGTCGATTTGATCGACTCGGCGTCGCGATCGCTATCCAACATCGTCACTACGCGGCGCAGGCAGATGTCTTCGGGTTCTACCGGGCGGCCGGCCTTATCGGCTTCGTCACGATAGGCGTCGAAGATCTCAACCACCTTGCTGAGCGGATGAAAGCCCGTGCAGATCTTGGCGCCGCGGCGCGCCGCCTTGCGCGCGGACGCGATACTGACCACCGTCACCCATTTGGGCGGGGAGGGCTGCTGCAACGGGCGCGGGGTCAGGCGCAGGTTGTCGAAATTCCAGAAGCGGCCGTGATGCGAAATCACCGGACTGGCGAGCGCCTGATCGATGATCTCGATCGCTTCGTCGTTGCGGGCTCGCGCTTCATCCGCGCCCAGCCCGACCTGCGCCATTTCCTGCGGGATGCCGGCCGCGGTGCCGATCTCGAGCCGCCCTCCCGTGAGATGGTCAAGCATGCCTATTTCCTCGACCATCTCCCACGGCGAATGATACGGCGGCACCACGCCCATCACACCGAGGCGAATCTTTTTGGTGCGCAGCGAGACGGCGGCGATCAGCAGGTTGGGCGCGGGCGAATAACTGAGTCCGAAATGGTGCTCGCTGAAAAAGATTCCTTCGAAGCCTGCCGGCTCGGCGCTCGCCCAGAGATCGAGATACGCATCGAAATACCGCTGCGATGCTTCCGGATCGAAATGCTGCCCGGGCGAGTGCGGCGAAGCAAAAAATTCAAAGATCCATGGTCTGATCATCGACTCACTCCTATCGCGGTCTTCCCGCTGCTTCAGCGCCGCGTCAACTTCGCGCGAACATTTCATCGCGTTGCCATTTCGATCGCGCACAGGTCGCCGGCATTCAGAACCGGCTCCAATTCAGCTCCTTTATCATCTGCGCCGTTGCTGCTTCCGGCTCGAATGGTTAGTCGCTGCCGGAGAGAATATGGGAGGAATCGAAAATCGTAAACAAAGAAGCAAACGAATCGTCACGCCATGCGCGAACGCTGTCGTAAGAGAATCTCTGCAACGCAGTGATAAATCCGTTGGCTTCGCGCCCGCTCTTCGCAGATTCATTCGGGCTGCCGCTCTTGCGATGCGTCTGGCTAGAAACGGTAGCGTCCCCGAGCGGGCGGTACGATGATCCGCAAATCGCGGCAACGTTCCAGCATGCCGCTCATTACGAGGTTGGTGACTGTGCAGGTGCTGTCGAACGGAAATTCAATAATCGGGCGCGGCAGTCCATGCTCATGGTCGATGGCTTCGTGATGATGACGAACTGCTGCAGCGTTTATCTCGGCGACGCCAAGTTTGATTCGGAGTTCGACGAGCTCAACCGCCATCGCGCGATCATATTTACCCATTCGACTTCGCGCCGTGCCGGGAACATATAGGACTGGGCACGCCAGCGAATTCACCAGACAAGAGTTTTCGCGGCTTCGCTCTTACGATTGCCCGAGCACTCGGCGAAAAGCCCTGTAAGCAGCCTCAACCTCGGTATCGGTGGCATCATAAGGGATACCTGGCGGCAGCCGCTTCGCGTAGAAGTACAAAACGTCGGACGACAGGTTCAGGATCCTTTCCGAGTTGCTCTATCACGCTATCTTTGGCGGCTACCGGCGATCGTGCTCAAGGTCGTTGAGGAAGGGCGGCAGTACCCTTCGACCATCTCCTCGGCGGAGACTCTCTGCGACGCATTTCTGCGTGAGACCAGAGGCCTTGCGCGCCGCAACGATCGCTTGTCCGAAGCTTTTCATCTCATCAGACCCTGATTCGGAGTTTCTGAGAACGAGCATTTGAAAACCACATTTGCCGAAATCCGTTGGCGATTCGCGAGGGCAAAACTGTGGGGGATTTTGTGGGGGGTCTCAATCATTTTCGATACAACTTGGTGCACATCGGTAAGCATGCGCCGCAACCTCGAAGTCCTTGGCAGAGAAGGGCTTGATGCGTATCGAACGATAACAAACGATCCCGACCGAAACCGGCCTTTAACGTCTGTTAACCGTCGGAGCGCTGGTTCGCTTCGTCTGGGGGATCCAATTCGAAACCTCCTGTATACGTTTTTGTGACCGGAATTGGCCTGCAGCGGCCAAATTCTAAGCTCCAGAGAACCTTCATTTCCTAATGTTTTGTTGGTCATTTTGGCGGCGTTGGAGAAGCAAGAGGTTTTGAAGACCGGTGGGGCCACCGGGCCCCTTCCTCCTCCAGGATACTTCTAATCTATCGGCTTCTTGCCGATTTTGGCGGCGCATCATGTATCTCTGCTGGGGTTGTAACCTGCCACCTACGGTCTAATGTCCGTCAGTTTAGGGGCTAGGTTCGCCCAGCGCATTGGCGGGCCTGACCCAGCAGCTCGTCGCCAGTTTTGGATTTACGCCACATGATGACTACCTGGCCGACCCGATACCACCGGATTCTTCTGCAGAGAGCGAGAGGACACCGGGCATTGTTGGCTGATAACCATGAGCAACAGATGTCTGTAAGAGATACCAAAGTGTTGTGCATCGGGTCGGACCACACAGAATTCCTCGCGACTGCCTCGGTGGTTTGGTGACTCTATGGTGAATCGACTGAGGTAAGCTCGAGCCCGAGGTGCATCCGTGGACGCTATCGAGAAATATCAGAAGCAGCTTCTGGAACAGACGCTCAGCATCTACCGTGAGACGCCCATCAGTGAGGCCACCCAGCGAGCGTATCTGGCAACCCCCCGCCATCGCTTTGTGCCGCGCTATCGGGAATGGGGCACCAAAGAATGGCACGAGATAGCGGAAGAAAATTTGACCGAGCACGTTCCGATTTTGTACGCAGATCGGCCGTTGATCCTTCATGGAGACCAGGAGGAAGACGAAAACGTCCCCTCCACGATTTCACAACCCTCCTTCGTCCTTCGAATGCTCGACCTGCTGCAAATAAAGCCAGACCACCGCGTCTTCGAACTCGGGACGGGCAGCGGATGGAACGCGGCACTGATTGGTCAGCTAGTCGGACCGGGTGGGCACGTCCAGAGTGTTGAGATTATTCCGGAGGTGGCCCGCAGGGCGTCGAGCACCCTTCGGTCACTGGGAATTTCGAACGTTCGGGTAGTCGAGGGAGACGGAGCAGCAGGGTATCCCGACGCTGCTCCCTATGATCGTGCCATCTTCACGGCGGGTACGTTCGATCTACCGCGCCACTTCTACGAGCAGATCCGCGTGGAAGGATTGCTGCTGGTCGTGATCAAGACCCCCGGTGGCGGAGATAATCTATTTCTGCTGCGCAAAGCCGGCGATCACTTTGAGTCGGTCGAATCCATGATCTGTGGGTTTGTCCAGCTGCGTGGTAGCTACGAATTCAAGGATCTAGAACCTGCCCTCGTGGAAAAAGCGGTGCCGGAATGGAACGAGCTTAGGAGTCATGAGATCAGCAGACGGCGCTTTTGGTGGGGCAGCAAAGGAAAAGCGTTTTTCGTATGGGCGACCCTGGGTATCCGTTCCTTTCTTGGAATTGTCGAGCCCACTTTTCGTGCATTCAAGACCGCCAAGGACGACATCGGTAACAAGAGGGAACATCACTACTTCGGTCTTTGGGACGCCGAACATCATTCACTGGTCATCGCAAACGATGACTGGCTGATCGCCTACGGCAACCCGCGTGCTGAGGAGCGGCTGTCGGAAAGGCTCCGCTCCTGGGTAGAGCTCGGCATGCCCACTGCGGCCTGTCTTGACCTCAAGACGTATCCCATAGAGGTGCGATTGGAAGCTGACGATCACCAGTGGATTGTGAGACGAAGGGATTCGCAGTTTCTGTGGAGTTTGCAGAGATAAGGAATTTCGTAGGCAACTTGCTGCATGGTCTGCAAAAGAGCATTTGACGGACCCCTCGAATGGCTTGGGGGATCGCCGCCCCCCCCGGGGTGCAAGTTCAAAGCTCAGGTTGCTGCGCCGCAAAATTAGCGTGGCGAATGGACGGCAGCAGTATATCTTTTCGTGACTCCAATTCTCCGGGTTCACGACTCACCGCCTTCAAGGAAGGGTTAGACTTTGTTAATTTTGCCCGGTCGGCGCGGCTTGGTTTTGAAGCCGGGCGGGGTCACCGGAGTCTTCTCACTTCATCGGTGATCCTGTTTGCGACCCGTCGACGGTCGAACCTTCGTGCAAAAACAGGACTACGCTTTGCCATATTTGGGATTGGGCAATATGGTTGGGTTGAAGTCTGACCGTGGAGATGAACCGCCATGCCTGTCGACGAAGATGAAGCGCTACGGCGCGAAGCCGAGGAATCCCCGGGCCCTTCTGAACTTGAATCTGCCTTGGCCAACGACACGCTCGCTGATGTCGTTACCCAACCTCCACTGATCCTTGAGGGTGCCACTTCGCTAGCCGATGCGATTAGCAAGATGCGCGACGAGCGGCGCGCGTGCGTGCTGGTTGTTGAAGCGGGAAAGTTGGCAGGGGTTTTCACCGAACGCGACATCCTGATGAAGGTAGCGGCAACTTCGATGGACCTCGAACGCACGCGTCTCGAGGAGGTGATGACGCGCGATCCAGTTACGCTCCCCGCGGACTCCAGCGTCGCTTATGCTCTCAACCTCATGGTCATCGAGGGATTCCGCCACATTCCGATGGTCGACGAGGACGAGCATCCAGTCGCCGTCGTCTC
This sequence comes from Candidatus Binataceae bacterium, assembly GCA_036495685.1. Classification (NCBI taxonomy): domain Bacteria; phylum Candidatus Binatota; class Binatia (SeqCode); order Binatales (SeqCode); family Binataceae (SeqCode); species Binataceae bacterium (SeqCode). Next base: position 5,337 of record DASXMJ010000074.1, read on the forward strand.
GATGCGCAGTCTGATCGAGTATTTGGGGTCTTTTTATAGCCGCGACCTTCTCACCATCGCGCCCCATCCACACTTGTCGCGCTTCAAGAATCGCGACGGCGCCTGAAAGGAACGCACACGACCTGTAAGGGCGTTGTTCGAAAAGCGGCGGCCACACGGGAGTCGGGTCATGAATATGCAAACCACAAATGCTGGCGTGACGTGCTCTTTGGTGCGCGCAGTTCGCGACATTCGCTGGGAAGAGAGCCCCGCGGACGCGCGCGAGGCAGCGCGTCAATGTCTTCTCGATTTTCTAGGCTGCGCGGTCGCAGGTTCGCGCCAACCGCTCGCGCAGATTCTGCTAACCGAGATCGCTGCGCGAGAAGGATCGTCCGAAGCGACACTGGTCGGCCGACAGGAACGGTGTTCGCGGTCAACGGCCGCTTTAGTCAATGGCGCGGCCGGCCACGCGCTCGACTTCGATGACACCCACATGGCAATGGGTGGTCATCCGTCCGTTCCAGTAATTCCGTCCGCGCTGGCACTGGCGGAGACGATCGCAGCCAATGGCCAGTCCTTGCTGGAAGCAATCATCGCTGGCATCGAGCTTGAGTGTCGGCTGGGCGCGATCGTCGGCGGGGAACACTATGCAATCGGGTTCCACTCCACCGGCACCCTCGGCGCGTTTGGAGCGGCCGCGGCGTGCGCGCATCTCTTGCAACTGGACGAGGATGGGTGGCTCCGTGCGATGGGTCTTGCGGGAACCCAGGCGGCCGGACTCAAGTCGGCCTTTGGCACTATGGCGAAACCGCTGCACGCCGGGCGGGCGGCGTCGAACGGATTGTTGAGCGCGCTCGCGGCACGCGGCGGGTTTACCTCCAGTGCCGCTATCCTCGAGGCTGAGCAAGGATTTCTGGCGAGCCACGCCGGCGCAGCGCCCTCGGCGCAGCCGATCGATCAGGTCGCCGGACGCTTCCTGATTCGCGACACGCTCTTCAAGTACCACGCGTCCTGTTATCTTACGCATGCCCCCATCAACGCGGCGGCGCGTATTCAGGCGGAACAGCATCTCGACCCGAAAACGATCGATGATGTGGAGGTTCGGGTGGCGCGCAGCTTGCTCAAGGTGTGCAATATCCAATCGCCAACCACCGGACTCGAAGGAAAGTTCAGCTTGCGCGCCACCACCGCCATGGCGCTGCGCGGAGAAGACACCAGCGACCTTGGGACCTTTAGCGATGCTCGACTGACAGATCCGGATTTGGTGGGGCTTCGCGATCGCGTCCGTATCGTAACCATCGACAAGACGCCGCAGACACGGGCGCGCGTGATCGTTAGAGCCCGGGGACAGCAATTCGAAGCGGAATCTGATTCCGGACAACCCGCCTCCGACCTCGACCTTCAACGTGAACGACTCACGAGAAAGTTCCGTGGTCTGACGTCGCCAATTCTCGAGCGCTCCGGCGCCGAGGCCCTCGCGCGCGCTGTGATGGAGGTCGAAAAGCTAGCAACCGTATCCGAGCTGATGCGGTTGACGATGCCACACTAGAATTCTCGCGCCCACCCCAGTCCCCTTCGACAGAGCGCCTTTCGTGTCCATCCGCCTATAGGCTAACCTGTCGGCGATTCATCGCCCTTAAAATGCGCATCTACGCCCTCACGATTTTTGTCGGTGCCTTTCTTCTCTTCCAGATCGAGCCGATGATCGCGAAATACCTGCTGCCGTGGTTTGGTGGCACCGCGATGGTCTGGACGACCTGCCTGCTGTTTTTCCAGATTCTCCTGCTCGCCGGCTACACCTACGCTCACCTCATCGGCACGAAACTGGCGCAGCGCTACCAGTTCATCGTTCATGTGGGACTGATCGGGATATGCGTCGCCGCGATGTTGCTCCTGGCGCTGCTGTCGAACTCTCCGGTGATGCCCAGCGCGAGCTGGAAGTCCGTGCACCCCGCTTTTCCAGTGCTGCGCATCCTGCTCGTACTCGGGGTGAGCGTCGGATTGCCATTCTTCGTGCTCTCGGCAACCGCGCCGCTGCTCCAGTCCTGGTTCGCAACCATCTATCCGGGCGCTTCCGTCTACCGTCTTTACGCGCTTTCCAATCTTGGTTCGTTGCTGGCGCTGCTCACCTATCCCTTCGTGGTGGAGCCGACTCTCGCTCTCCGAACCCAGGCGAATTTGTGGGCGGCGCTCTACGGGACGTTTGCGATCGGAATGCTGTTATGCGCGCTACCGCTTCGCAGCCGACAGGCGCTGGCGCGCGCAAGTGTGGACGAGTCCGCAGATCCCAGCGTAGGTACCAAGGTGCTCTGGATAGCGCTCGCCGCCTGCGCTTCAGTCCTCCTCTATGGGGCCACCGGTCAGATGACCCAGGATGTGGCGCCGATTCCGTTCCTGTGGATTCTGCCGCTCGCGCTTTATCTGCTCTCCTTTATCATTTGTTTTGACAGCGACCGCTGGTATCGGCGCGGAATTTTCCATCCGTTGCTGGGCATCGCGATCTTCGCAAGCTTCTTGATAGTCATCTACCTCAATGCGATCGCGCCGCCGATCGGGCATGTGTTTCTGTCGCCACAGATCGTCACCCTCGCCATCGAGGTCGGAAATCTCTCGCTGCTGTTGTTCGCTGGATGCATGGTTTGTCACGGAGAGCTGGTCCGTCTGCGGCCGCATCGGCGCGATCTCACAGTGTTTTACCTGCTGGTTTCCGTGGGCGGCGTGCTGGGTGGGGTTTTGTCGGTCGTCGTTGCGCCGCTCCTTTTCCGCGGGTTTTGGGACTTTCGCTTCGCCGTGTGGGCGAGTGTTGTACTGATGGCAATTGCACTGGTGCGCGATCGCGAATCGTGGATCTATCGCGGCCCGCCGGTGGTGGGCATCGCAATCCTGGCGGTGGCCCTGGCCTATCCGCTGGTGATCCGCGTAATTGAGCATGCCTGGATCTATTCGGTGCTTGTGCTGACCGTAATCGCCGCGGTCGCACTGCTGCCACGATGGAAGAGTCGGCCCCGGTGGCTGAGGCGACCGGGAATTGTCTCACAGCTTTCAATGCTGGCCGTGATCGCGGTGCTCGGTTTCATCTTCCTCGAAACCATCGAAGTGGCGCTCCACGACACGCTGTGGATCACGCGCAACTTCTATGGCGTATTTCGCGTGGTTGAGAACGAGGGCCCCAACCATCAGTGGCATTCCTATCGGCTTCTCAACGGTCGCATCTCCCATGGCATGCAGGTGTATTCGGCGAGCGACCCGCAAGCGCGCTACTACCCGACTACCTACTATGACATCGACAGCGGGATCGGGCTGATAATGATGAACCATCCGCGACGCGCCGAAGACGGGAATTCAGGCTTGCGCGTTGGAATCGTGGGCCTGGGCGTCGGTACCATAGCCGCGTGGGGCCGGCCGGGTGACTACTTCCGCTTCTATGAAGTGAATCCAGCCATCATCAAGCTGGCCAGCGACCCCAACGGGTACTTCAGCTATCTTCGCGATTCCAGCGCGAAGGTCGCCATCGTGCCCGGCGACGCGCGGCTTTCGATGGAGCGTGAACTAGCTGAAGGTCGTTCTCAGCAGTTCGACGTACTCGTCATTGATGCGTTTAACGGAGACTCGATCCCGACTCATCTGCTGACCCGCCAGGCGATGCTCATCTACCTGGCTGAGCTCGCTCCGGACGGCGTCCTGGCAGTTCACGTCTCCAACCTGTTTCTCGATCTGCGCCCGGTGCTCGCCGAAAACAGCCGGGCCCTGGATTTGCGTTACGGCTTCGTCAGCAGCGAGGAAAAGGACGCGATGAACTGGGCGAGCGACTGGGTCCTGCTTGCGCGCAATGACAAAGTGCTGGGACAGCCTCGAATTGCAAGCCGCCTGAAATCGCGCGATGGGCTACGGCGCGTGCGCCCCTGGACCGATGACTACAGCGATCTGTTCCAACTGCTCAAATAGGTGGGGCGGTCGGTGGTCCCAGGATTAGAGGTGGACTTGACGCAATCGAGCCCCACGCGCTAGAGGCGCCTTCATGCAGGTGGCGCATGGATCGCGAATGACCTTCGCACCGGTCTCTGGGCATCGTTCAGGCGGTATCGACTTTAAGCGCCTTATCCAGGGAACCCCCGGCGCTCTCGACAACTTTGAGTTGAGTCTCGTGCGCACGGCGGGCGACTATTACACGCCGCGCCATCGTCACAACTTCGACCAGGTGCGTTTCTGCCTGGAGGGCGTCATGAACTACGCTCCGGACAAGAACCTGGAGAGAGGCGCGGTCGGCTATTTTCCCGAGGGAACCTTTTACGGTCCGCAACAGGACACCGCGGTGTCTGTAACGCTGGTGCTGCAGATTGTGGGGGCCAGCGGTCACGGCTTCATGAGCTACGACCAGTTGAGTGCCGGGTACCAGCAACTCTGCGACTACGGAAACTTCGAGGGGGGCGTATTCACGCGTACCACGGCCGACGGACGCATCGTTCGGAAAGACGGCTATGAAGCGGTCTGGGAGCATGTGATGCGCCGTGAGGTAAGGTATCCGGCGCCGCGCTTCGACGAGCCGGTCGTGATGTTCCCCGATAATTTTAACTGGATCGGGCTCGGCGGCGGGATCGAGGTCAAGCGACTGGGCGCATTTGGCGAGCGCGGCCTCGAACTAAGCTTCATCCACGCGCCGCGCGGCGCCAAACATGTTATTCACAACCTGGCGACGTGCGAACTGCTGTTCGTGGTGAACGGCGCCCTGCACGCTTTCGCCTCTGACGATCCGATTGACGCGCATTCGGCTCTGCGCGTTGAGGCGACCGACTCCGGCATCATGCTGGAGGTCGACGAAGAGGCCCTGATCTTCGCGATAAGGCTGCCACTTTTCCGCTGAAAGGCCGACACCATCGGGAGGAAATCATGGCAGCTGGAACAGCACGCTCATTGGCGCGATCGGGCCTATCGACCCGCACCGCCGCGTCTTCGCCGGGGTTCCATGCGAGCTGGTACGCGATCGCGCGCGCCGATGAAGTAACGCCAGGTCAGGTAGTTGGACGCGATTTCCTGGAAGGACGGGCGATTGTCTATCGGGGTGAGAGCGGGCGGGGGTCGGTAATGAGCGCCTACTGCCGTCACCTGGGCGCCGATCTCGGGGTCGGGAAAGTTATCGGCGAGGATGTGCGGTGCGGGTTCCATCATTGGCAATACGGTCCAGACGGCAGGTGCACCAAAATTCCGGCGTCCGACAAGATTCCCCGAGCGGCGCGTGTCTTCAAGTTTCCGACCGCGGAAAAATGGGGACTCGTCTGGGCGTTCAACGGCGAACAGCCGCTGTTCGAGGTCCCCGATTTTGCGGGGTATCAGGAGGCCGAGCTCGAGTATCGCACCATCGAGGCCTTCGACCTTCCGGTCGAACCGTGGGTGCCGTTTACCAATTCGATGGACTTTCAGCATTTGCAGGTGCTGCACGGTCTGAAAATCGATTTCGATCCGAAGCAAATCCAGGTCGGCGACTACCAAATTCAATACGACGTGCGCTTCGAAGATCCTAACCTCGGAGTGTTCGATCAGTGCATTCGCGTGACCGGGACCAACACCATCGCGCTGGCCGGCAAACTCAACGGGATGAGCGTTTGCTCGATGGCCACCGGAACCCCCACCCCCGATGGGCGGACCATCGGCTGGATGGTCACCGCCACGCCGCGTTCGGAGGCGCCGCCGCAGCAGCGGGCCCGGCAGCTAGAGATTGGTGAGGCATTTTTTAAGCGCCTCATCGAGGAAGACACACCGGTGTTGAGCACCGCGCATTTTCGTGAGGGCGTTCTGATCGAGGCAGATCGAGCGCTCGCCATGTTCTTTCAGTATGTGAAGCGGTTTCCGCGCGCCCGACCCGCCGCCCGTTTCGCTTGAAGGGCGCGAAGCTACTGCGCGGCTCGCTCTATCGCGGGTTTCCGCTTGCCGGCAAGATTGTGTGCGGTGTTCACTAGGCAGACGTGGGTGAATGCCTGCGGAAAATTCCCGAGCTGGAGCTTGCCGGTAGGATCGTATTCTTCCGCGAGCAAGCCAAGGTCGTTGGAGATCCCGAGCAGTCGTTCGAAAATAGCACGAGCTTCTTCGGTTCTGCCCAGCGCAGCCAGGTTGTCCGCATACCAATAGGTGCAGGCCAGAAAAGCGCCCTCGCCGCTGGGCAATCCATCGACGTTGCCGGAGCCCGAATAGCGCATCACGAACCCATCGACCATCAGTTCCTTCTCGATGGCCGCGACCGTGCCGACGACGCGAGCATCGGTTGCCGGAAGAAAACCAACCAGCGGCATCATCAGGATCGAAGCATCCAGCGAGGTGGCGCCGTAATACTGCACGAAGGCGTTGCGGGTTGCATTGTAACCGTTGCGGCAAACGTCGTCGTGGATCTGCTGACGCAGCGAGCGCCATTGCTCGACCGGGCCATGGAGGTTGAACTTTTCGACCGCCTTGACTGCGCGATCGACCGCGACCCACGCCATGACCTTCGAATGGGTGAAATGGCGGCGCGGTCCGCGCACCTCCCAGATACCTTCGTCGGGCTGATCCCAGGCCGACTCCAGGTAGTCCATAAGCTTCTTCTCGAGCGCCCACGCATAGTTCTGTTCGGGCACGCGATGCTTGCGCGCCACATGCATGGTGTCCATCACTTCGCCATACACGTCGAGCTGGAACTGCTCGTGAGCGGCGTTGCCGATGCGCACCGGCCGGCTATTGGAGTAGCCCGCCAGCCACGGCACTTCACGCTCGGTCAATTGGCGCTCGCCGGCGAGTCCGTACATGATCTGCATTTCTTGCGGGTGACCCGCCACCGCGCGAACCAGCCACTCCCGCCACGAACGAGCCTCCTGCGTGTAGCCCGCGATCAGCAACGCGTATAGCGTCAGAGTCGCGTCACGCAGCCAGCAGAACCGATAGTCCCAGTTGCGCACTCCGCCCAGGGCTTCGGGCAGCGAGGTGGTAGGTGCGGCAACGATACCGCCAGTCGGTGCGTAGCTGAGTGCTTTCAAGGTGATCAAGGAGCGCATGACGGGATCTCGCCATTCGCCCGTCCATTTGCATCTTGCAGACCAATCGCTCCACCACTTCTCATTTGTCGAGAGCAGCGCGTGGGCGTCGTCACCATGAGGAGTCGGGCGATGGGACGGATACCAAACCAGGGTGAAGGAAGCCTCTTGGTTAGCAGTGAGCGAGAATTCCCCTGTGTGAGCGAGGTCGTGGCCTACCAGTCGAATGGGCGACCGTAACTCGACAGCGTCCGGTCCTGCCATCGCACGCAGACCGTAGTCGGCACGGCGCACCCACGGGATCTCGCGGCCATAGCCAAAGCGCAGGATGAATTCTGTGCGCATGGTCACGCTGCCCGAGTTGCATCGGACCAAACGGACCAGGTCGACACGATCTTCGCGCTTGGGAATGGGCATGAAATCGATCAGCGTGGCGGAGCCTTGAGGGGTCTCGAAAGTAGTCTCCAGGATCAGGGTGTCGCCCCGGTATCGGCGCGTCACCCGGTTTACGTCACCGGCCGGCTCGATTTGCCAGCGGCCATTGGTTCGATCGCCGAGCAGCGCGGCGAAGCATGCCCCCGAGTCGAATCGTGGCACGCACAGCCAATCTATAGAGCCGTTGCGGCCGACCAGCGCGGCCGTGCGGGTATTGCCGATAAGGCCGTAGTCTTCGATCCTCAGGTTCACTTGGTTAGCCCCGTTACGGAAAACTCGCGCCGCCAGACTACCATGCAAGGGCAATGTCTACGACGCGGAACCATCGCCCATCGCCTGGGGTTTGCCTGCGGCACCGGTCCCTTAACAGTTCGTGGCTCGGTGCGGGGTCAGCTTGCCCACTGCGCTTTCAGTACGCCATTTTGACGGCGCGCCCGATGGGCGTCGTGTTTTGAGAGTTTGCTTCACCAGGTTCGGCTCGCCCGTGAGGTTGTAGAGATTTCTGAGCTGGGCCGCAAACAGGGCAGCGCAAGCAGATCCTTTCACCTATGAGGCAGCTCTGCGTGTCGAAGGAAAGGCGACTTCGGCGTTTGCCCTATTCAAGTCCGCAGCGACTGCGCTATGTCTCAAGTCATCCACAGCAAAGGAGACGACGATGGGTCGGCTCGACGGCAAGATTGCCTTGATCGTCGGCGGGGGCGCCGACGGACCCCCCAACACGGGTGAGACACTCGCCATCGGCAACGGGCGCGCGACCGCAATTATGTGCGCACGCGAAGGCGCAGCAGTGATGGTGTCCGATCTTAAGCTGGCGCTGGCGGAGGAAACCGCCGCCGCCATCCGGTCCGAAGGCGGCCGCGCCAAAGCAGTGACGTGCGATGCGAGCAAGGAGGAGGACTGTCGCGGGGCGGTCGAAGCGACGGTGCGCGAATTCGGCGGTCTGCAGCTGCTGGTGAACAACGTCGGAATCGGAATCGGTGGCAATTTGCTCAAAACCACGACCGAGCAATTTGACCGGATGGTTGCGGTGAATCTGAGGAGCCATTTCCTTACGATGCGATACGCGGTACCGGAAATCGCGAAAGCAGGCGGCGGAGCGATTGTAAACGTCTCGTCGATGGCAGCACTAAGGAGCAATCGGCTGATTCCATACGAGGCCACCAAGGCTGCGCTGCTGGGATTGTCACGCTCCGCTGCGGCGTCCCACGCGCGAGACAAAATCCGTGTTAACACGATTCTGCCCGGACTGATCAATTCCACCATGGTGCGGCGCGAAATCGGTGATCGCGAAGCGGCGGTCGCACCACGCATCCCGCTGCGGAGGCAGGGGACTCCCTGGGAGATCGCCAAAGCGATCGTGTTTCTGCTCTCCGACGACGCTTCCTATATCACTGGGACGGAACTGATCGTGGATGGCGGGCTGTCGATGGGGTGAGCGCGGGCGAGGAAACGCCGGCCGGTGCGTCAGGACCAGCCATAAAACGTGCGAGCGAGGACCCTGAGGATCTCAGTTCCGGGAGAACGGCCGCACGCCGCAAGTCGGTCCACGCGGCGGACCCTTGAAAACGTTCACGGACTTCCAGGAGCGGGAGAGGACGCATAGGTCGCGAATATGCGCAAAGTAAGATTCGGTTATCAGCTTGACTTCCGGAATCCGCCTAGATCCGAGCGCAGTTTTGCCACGCTGTATGGTGATTCATTGGAGCAGGTGGAATTGGCCGAGGCCCTCGGCTTCGACTCCATTTGGCTAACCGAGCATCACTTCACCGACGATGGTTATCTTCCCGCGATGCTCCCGGCTGCGGCTGCGATCGCGGCGCGCACCAAGCGCGTTACCATCGGGACCTTCGTGCTGCTTGCGCCATTTCAGCATCCACTCAAACTCGCTGAAGACGCGGCGGTGGTGGACGTTATTTCGAACGGCCGTTTGCGGCTGGGGTTGGGGCAGGGCTACCGACAGGAAGAGTTCGATGGGTTCGGTGTACCCCGCGCGGAGCGGCTGGGACGTACCCTGGAGACCATCGAAATTCTAAAGCTGGCGTGGACCGGCCAGCGCTTCAGCTTCGACGGCAAATATTTTCACTTCAAAGACGTGCGGGTGCTGCCCACCCCGGCAAGCCATCCCTATCCGGAATTGCTGTGGGGGGCGGGAGCGCCGAAAGCGATTCGGCGTGCGGCGAAGATGGGATTGTCGTTTGCATGTGTCGGCGGACGCAAGGAAATGGGAATCTATACCGAGGCGCTCAAGGAGGCCGGGCGCAATCCGGCGGACTTCAGCCTGGTTAACAGCCGGGTCGTCTACATCGCTGCCACGGCGCAACAGGCCTGGAAGGAGGTCGGCGATGCGCTTATGTATCAAGCCCAGCACTATGGCAAGTGGCTCAGCGCGGCGGCCGGCACGAGCGACATGAGCCAGGTGCTGATCCGGCCCGATCCGGAGCGGTTGAAGCGCACCAGCATTCTGGGTCCGCCCGAGGAAGTCCGTGCGCGGATAACGGCGGTGATCGAGTCGGGCCCGATTACCGACTTGATTACGGTGGCGCAGCTACCCGGTCTGGATCCGGCCAAGGCGCGCCGATCTCTGGAACGCTTCGGCCGCGAGGTGCTGCCCGCATTCAAGTAGAAAACCGAGTCAGCCATCGAGCGTAAGGACAGCCGCCAGGTCTGTCGGGATCTCCCGGGTTCCTGAGTGCCGTGATCTCGATTAACGTGCCGAAGTCACCGGTTGTACGCAGATGTTTCTGCAGCCCCGGGAGTTTATCTTTTCATCGGTTCGGCGAGGAGGAGATCGATGCGACTGTTCACTTTCGCCACCAGTCCGTACGCGCGCAAAGTCCGCATGGCACTGGACTTCAAGGGCCTCAGCTACGAGCCTATCGAGCGCTGTTATTCCCTGGACCACAAACAGGACCTGTTCGCCGCCAGCCCGCGCGCGGAAGTTCCCGCCTTGATTCTCGACGACGGCCGCACCCTCGCGGACTCCACGATCATCTGCGAATACCTGGAAGATGCGTTTCCCAGCCCGCCTCTGCGACCGTCCGATCCGTATCAACGGGCGCGGATGCGCCAGGTCGAAGATTTGTGCGATCGCGTGTGTGACGCGGTCACCTATGGCTACTGGATAGCGGAGGCGCGAAAATCCGCACCGGAAGCGGCAGCGATGAGCCAGGCGTCGCGCGCGGAATTCGCCGAGCTGCTGCAAAAGCTTGAAGGCGAACTTGGCCAGGGCGACTTCTTCTGCGGCTCACCCAGCATCGCGGATTTGGCGGCCATCTGCCACGTGCCGGCGGCGCGGGCGATGGGCATTGACCTTGGCGGGATGCCGCGGCTGAAAGCCTGGATCGCCAGGATGACGGCGATTCCCGCGGTGCAGGGCGATCGTCAGCGGCTAGTGCGGGCTCTTGCCAAGGTTCATGATATCAGCAGCGAGCTGGTGGGCCCCGACGGGCGAATTCACTGGCGCGACAGCCGCCTTGAGTGGCCGGTGCGACGCGGGTTTATCGATTTCGTGGCGCGCGAATTTCACGCGGGCAAGATGATGTTCCCGCCCCAGGCCACCTAGGCTCGCGACTGGAGGTTACCAGCATGCCAGTGTCCTACATTCCGCGGACTCGGGAGCTGTATGCCGAGTTCAACAATCCGTATCGTTGGGTGACCAATGAGTCCGTGCCCTGGACGCCGCTCACCAAGCCGATCGCGCTGTGCAAGGTGGCACTCATGAGCTCCGGCGGCGTCATGTACCGTGATCAACCGCGGTTCCATCACGAGGATGCGTCCTACCGACGCATTCCCAAGAGCGCGACCCGCGAGGATTTGAACGTCTGGCACTTCGGATATCCAACCAAGGATGCGCAACTCGATCCCAACTGCGTGTTTCCGTGGGAACGGCTGAAGCAGCTCGAGCGCGAGAAAGTGATCGGTGAATTGCACGATCCATGCTTTAGCTTCATGGGCGGCATCTACTCCGCGCGCAAAGTGCGCACCGAACTCGCTCCGAAAATCGCGGCTGAACTCAAAGGCGCCAAAGTTGATGCTTTCTACCTGGTGCCCGCCTGACCCGTGTGCCATCAGTCCGTCGGACTGATAGCGCGCGCAGTCGAGGAGGCCGGAATCCCGACTTTGTGTATGACTTCGGCGATCGACATAACCAAGGCCGTCAAGCCGCCACGCGCGGTGTTTGTCAATTTTCCGCTGGGCCACCAGACGGGCAAACCCAATCAGCCCGAGTTGCAAAAACGTATCGTCGTGGATGCGATGCACGAATTTGAGGCCATTGCACAGCCGGGAACAATCGTCGAGTTACCCTACATCTGGGACGCCAACGATCGCAGCTGGGAAGAACGAGACTACACGAAGGGCTGGATGCCGGAGAGGCCTTCGAAGGGAGCTGCAGACAGAGAGGAAGCGGAAAGGCGCGCGCGTTACTCGAGCTGAAGGGTTGCCTTGCGCGCAGCAGTCTGGCGTGGCGCAAAGAGGAGCGAACTATGAATGGCGTGGCGGCAATTGTCGGCCTGGCAGTACTGGAATACATGATTTTCGGGGTCCTGGTGGGAAGAGCGCGCGGTACCTACCACGTACCGGCACCGGCAACGACCGGAGACCCAACCTTCGAGCGCTACTTTCGGGTACATCAGAACTCGATGGAAGCACTGGTAGTGTTCATTCCGTCGCTGTTGCTGTTTGCATACTATGTGAGCGTATCGCTGGCGATCGCGGTAGGGTTAATTTTTCTGGTCGGTCGGATCATCTACGGGACCGGCTACATCACTGCGCCCGAGAAGCGCGGCCCCGGGGCGATGATCACCTTTAGCGTGAATGCCGTTCTCGTGCTCGGTGCGATTATTGGACCGATCGTTCATCACTTCCGGGTCCACTAGGGTTTCTGGCCGCGTCGACTGGCGGCCAGCCACGACTTGAAGGTTTTCGCGCGTCCTCATCCGCCCCTCCTTAGGGAATTATCCCCGAAACGCGAAGAGAACTTCCGGCGCAGAGGAACTGGGAACTTGGCAGATTTGGGGCGACCTACTAAAGTCGGGTCTTCGGAATTCTGCTCCTAACTATCAATCCGGAATAAGGAGATTTTTCTCATGGCGGAAGAACGCAAAGGCGTCGTTACGATGAGGGGTAACCCCATGACGCTGGTCGGTCCTGAACTCAAGCCCGGCCAGAAGGCTCCGGGCTTCACCATAGTCGGTAAGGGACTGCAACCGGCGGGGCTCGACCAGTTCAAAGGCAAGGTCAAAGTCATCACCACGGTTCCCTCGCTCGACACGCCGGTCTGCGATGCGGAGACGCGGCGCTTCAACGAAGAGGCATCCAAGCTTCCCGGCGACGTGCAGATTTTGAGCATCTCGATGGATCTTCCGTTTGCACAGGCGCGCTGGTGCGGAGCGGCCGGGGTAGACAAGGTGACGACACTGAGCGACTACCGGGGTGCGGAATTCGGCCAGAAATATGGGGCCTTGATCAAGGAGCTTCATCTGCTGGCGCGCGCGGTGTTCGTGGTCGATAAGAACGACAACGTCACCTACGTCGAATACGTCAAGGAAGTCGCGGAGCATCCAAACTACGAAGCCGCGCTCAGCGCCGCTCGCAAGGCTGCCGCCGCATGAAAACCTCGGCCGGGGAGGTGCGCGTCCATAGCGCACCCTCCTGAGCTATTCGCCATCAGACGGAGCACAATCTTGCAGGAGAATGAAAATTCGCCGCGGTCTTTCGCGCATGGGCTTCCTTTCGCGGTGGGACTGAAGCGCGGCCTCTACGAGGCAATTTTTCGCCGGCGCGACATGCGCGAGTTTTTGCCCGATCCGATTCCTGACGAGGTCCTGGCGCGAGTGCTGATCGCGGCGCACCATGCGGCCAGTGTTGGATTCACGCAGCCGTGGGACTTCGTCGTGATCCGTGATCTGGAGCGGCGCCGACGCGTGCATGCAATCTTTGACGAGGAGCGAATCAAGAACGCCGATCAGTTCGTCGACGAACGCCGCGCGAATTTTCTGTCGCTCAAGCTCGAGGGAATCCTCGAGTCGCCCCTCAACGTGCTGGTGACCTGTACTCCGGGCCGTTCGGGTCCCGGGATACTCGGCAAGACCAGCATTCGCGACGTCGAGATTTATTCGTCGTGCCTGGCGGTGGAAAATTTCTGGCTGGCAGCGCGAGCCGAGGGATTGGGCGTGGGATGGGTGAGCATTCTCCGCAATGAGGCGCTGGTGGAGATTTTTTCGATTCCCGCTGGAACGATTCCTCTCGCATACCTCTGCGTGGGCTACGTTCGCAACTTTCCCGACCAACCCGTCCTCGCGACAAAAGGCTGGGCGCGCCGGCTACCTCCTCGAACGCTGCTGCACTTCGATTCATGGCATGGAGACCATTCGTCCGGCGACGACCTGATCAAGGCGATCCAAAATCCGGACATCTGGCACGAGATCTTTCCCGACGAAGATCCTGGAGAGCACTGAAGCTCGTCTTGGACCGCTCGATCCCCTGGCGGTGGGAGGTCCGTGACCGCACCCTGATAGTCCGGTTCGACACTCCGTTCCGCACCCTGGGATGGGCGCCTATGGGAGGTGGTTTTTCACGAGCCCGCGTCGTCGCCAACCACCAGGTGTCGGCTGACGATAGCGGAGCGACCGAAGCTCCCCTACGGTACCTTCGCCGCACGATTCGTCATCTTGCGATCGATCCTCGCGGCGTTGTTGCGATGATGACCGGTGCGAACGTCGGCCAGGCCGCATACGCTTTTGCCAGTCGCGGATCCCTGGTCGCAGGTGCGTGGTGCACGGCGGGGTGCACGAATGCCCTGCGGGTCGGAGACCGCGCGACCTTCGCTTCGGCGGCACCTGGTACGATCAATCTAATCGTCGCGCTTAATGAGCCTTTTGATGACAGCGCTCTGACAGAGGCAGTGCAGATAACCACCGAAGCGCGGGTTGTGGCGGTTCAGGGAGCCAAAGTCGCCAGCACAAGATCCGGCAAGCCTGCTACAGGAACCGGAACCGATTGCCTCGTGGTTGCGACTCCCGTGGGAAAGGATGCTCATCGCTACTGCGGGAAGCATACGGTGGCCGGCGAATTGATCGGCCGCGCCGTACTGGCGAGCTGTGCAAGAGCCTTGGTGCGCGAGGCGAGGAATCGCTGATGGTGCGGAAGAATCCGCCGGATGCTCGGCCCCGACCTGGCCCCGGATTCGTTTCTGGGCTGGTGGAGCCAGCCGCGGCAATGACGCCATGGGGCGGTTTGCCGAGTCACCGGACCGCTGGACTCGGGCTCGTCGGTTAGCGCGATGACGCACGCGCTTCATCTCTCCACGACGTTGATCGCCTTGGCAATGCTGCTCGATGTGACTTTGGGTGATCCGCGCTGGTTGCCGCATCCAGCGCGGATTATGGGGGCCGCCATCTCCTGGGGCGAGGACACTCTCCATACCGGCGATGGGCAACAGGACCTCCGACGAGGGGCGGTCTTGGCCACCGTGGTGGTAGTGCTCTCGGCGGGAGTGACGTGGGCAATCATCGAAATATGTGATCGCGTCGATCCAACCTTGGGCGCGCTTGCCGCGCTCGCGATTGCGTGGACCACGCTGGCTGCACGCGGGCTCGATTCAGCCGCGCGGGAAGTTCAAGATGCATTGTTGCGCGGCGATGAACCCGCTGCGCGTCGCGCGATGCCCGCGCTGGTGGGCCGTGATCCCGGATCGCTTGACCGTGACGCGATGATTAGAGCGACGGTAGAGTCGGTTGCGGAAAACGCGAGCGACGGAGTCATTGCCCCGCTGCTATTCCTGTTCCTTGGGGGGCCGGTGGGAGCGATCGCCTACAAGGCCATCAATACGCTGGATTCGATGATTGCCCATCGCGATGAACGCTACACTTACTTCGGGCGGTTTGCCGCGCGCCTCGACGACGCCGCGAACTGGGTTCCCGCGCGAGTCACCGCGCTGTGCATCATAGGGGCGTCGGAGGCCTGGTCGCGTCGAGGTAGCGATGCCTACTCGGTGTGGCGGCGCGATGCAGGCAAACATGAAAGCCCCAACGCGGGTCATCCTGAAGCTGCGATGGCAGGCGCGCTCGGAATTCAACTCGGCGGTGCCGCTGTGTATGAAGGTAAAAAGATAGAGCGTGCGTTGCTCGGGGAGGCCGTGGGTCCGGCAAAAGTAGAAGCCATCGCGAGTGCGCGGACCATCCTCAAGGTCGCGACGCTCATCGCGTTCGTGGGCATCGCGACCATCCGAGCGGCCGTCGTATGACGAATCCGGTCCCCATAGATCGAACCCATGGCGGAGACCAGCCACCTGGCA
The DNA here is from genome assembly GCA_036495685.1 of Candidatus Binataceae bacterium. Classification (NCBI taxonomy): domain Bacteria; phylum Candidatus Binatota; class Binatia (SeqCode); order Binatales (SeqCode); family Binataceae (SeqCode); species Binataceae bacterium (SeqCode). The sequence goes on from DASXMJ010000074.1 coordinate 21,045, forward strand.
TCATCGATTGTAGTGTGAGCATCAACCCGCTTGGCCCACCCCCCGGCGCGGTCCACGCGTACTCCACGGCACTGACTCGCATCACCTCATATCCTCCACCCAAGAGCGCCGCGCTGGAGAAACGACTGGCGACCTGGTTCGGCGTCGACCCGCGCAACGTGCTGGCCGCCAATGGAACGACCCAATTGATCTACCTGCTGGCGCGGGTGCTGGAACCGGCGCGACCGTTCGTCGTGGTTCCGACTTTTAGCGAGATCGCCAATGCCTTGGCGGGCGAGGGACTGCCGCCGGAGCCGATCTTTCTAGCCCCCGAACACCGGTACCAGCTCGACTTGCGCCAGATCGATGAGGCGCTGGCCGGTCACGCCGGTGCGATTTTTCTTGGCCGCCCCAATAGTCCGACCGGTACGATGGTGACGATGCTGGAGATTGGCGAGATCGCCGCGCGATGCGAGAGGCGCGGATGCTGGTGCGTGCTTGATGAGGCATTCATCGATTTCGTGGATCCTCCGGATTCTGCGGTGCAGATGGCCACCCAAAATCCGCGTGTGATCGTACTGCGGTCGCTCACCAAGTCGTTTGCGATACCCGGCCTGCGCCTCGGCTGCGTGGTTGCGGCGGATGAAGTGGTCGACGCACTCCGCGACGCGATCGAACCCTGGTCGGTGAATGTGGTCGCCGAGAGCGTCGGTCTTGCGTGTCTTGAACACTCCGACGAATACCTGGCGCGAACGCGCGCACTGATCGCGACAGAGCGTGCTTACTTGGCGGAGGCTTTGGCCGGCGCGGCCGGGGTGAGTGTGTTTCCCTCCGTGGCAAACTTTCTGATGCTCGAAGTCGAAGCTGAGATTACGCCGGGGAAGTTCGGCGCGCACATGTTGAGCCACGGCATCGCGGTTCGCGACCTGCGCACGATGCCAGGATGCAAGGTGGGCCTCTACCGAGTTGGAGTCCGGAATCGCGAGGACAATGAACGACTGGTGAATGAAGCAGGAAAGTGGAGGAAATAGGCGTTAGCCGACCAGAGCACCGGTCGGGAGTCGCGTCGAGAGATCCTTGGAGTGCGTAGGGCTTCCGAATTTTCCCGTCGATGGAGTTGTTAGAAGAAACGCTCGGCTCGATTCGGCCGCTCGACTCCGACGCCGAGCGCGCAGCTGCTGCTCGTCTGGACTCGCTGACCAAGCCGCCCGGCAGTCTCGGATACTTGGAGAAGGCGATCCGCCGTTACGCCGCGATTCGCGGTGACGGTAGTGCGCACATCGGGCGGGCCGCAATCGCGGTGTTCGTAGCCGATCATGGAGTCGCCGACGAAGGCGTCAGCGCATTTCCGCAGGCCGTAACGGTCGAGATGCTGCGCAACCTCGCCAGCGGAGGAGCCGCGATCAGCGTGCTCACGCGTCGGCTGGGCTACGATCTTCGAGTTATCGATGTAGGAGTGAAAACCGATACCAGCTCGGTACCGATTGGCGACGTTACATACCGGCGAATCGGCGCCGGCACGGCGAATTTTGTACGCGGTCTCGCAATGAGTCGGGAGCAAGTCAAGCGCGCTCTCCAAGTCGGAATTGAGGTTGCCCGCGAACTGGCCCAGGGTGGGGTGACGCTGATCGGAATCGGCGAAATGGGAATCGCCAACAGTACGGCGGCGGCCGCGGTATTGAGCGCAATCACCGAAATCGCACCGAGCGGGCTGGCGGGGCGGGGGACCGGCCTGGATGAGGCAGGAGTGCGGCGCAAGGTCGCAATCATCGAGCAGGCACTCAAGCTCCATAGCGGCTCGCTCCAGACCGGAGAGTCCATTCTGGGCGCAGTCGGCGGTTTCGAGATCGCCGCGATGGCGGGGACGTGTCTTGCGGGTGCGGCACTGCGCGTCCCGGTGATCGTCGACGGATTCATCGCGACCGCGGCAGCAGCCGCGGCCGAGAAAATTCGTCCGGGCCTGTTCGAATATCTGTTTTTCAGTCATCGCTCGGCCGAAGGCGGTCACGCTCTGGCGCTCGAGCGGCTGGGAGTGCGTCCGATCCTCGATCTCGACATGCGTCTCGGCGAGGGAACCGGCGCCGCGCTCGCGATGAATGTTTTGGAGGCCGCGCTGGATTTATTTCACTCGATGGCCACCTTTTCATCGGCCGGAGTGTCGGGCAAGGTCCGATGAGCCCGCCCGATCAGGACAAGGGCCCGCTCGCGACGCTGCCTAACTTGTGGGAAGGAATCCTGTCCCAGCTGCGCCTTGCGGCGAGCTTCCTGACCATCTTTCCGCTCGGACCGGGCCTCGCCGACAACGCGATCGTCGCGGCGTCGTTTCGATGGTTCCCGCTAATCGGGTTCGCGATCGGCGCGACACTCGCCGTGGAAGACAGTCTGCTCCGGATGCTATTCCCGGCGATGCTGCGTTCCGCGGTGGTGATTCTGTCGCTGGTAATCCTGACCGGCGCCGTGCATCTCGATGCGCTCGCTGACACCGCGGACGCCCTCGGAGCAGGACGCAATCGCCAACGCGCGCTCGAAATTCTTCGCGACAGCCGAATTGGCACGTTCGGCGCGGCGGCGGTCTTCCTTTCGTTGGCGCTGAAGATTTTCGCGCTGGGAACGTTGCCCGAGTCGCACCGCTTGGTGGCCCTGTTCGTCGCGCCGGGTCTTTCGCGCTGGTCAATGGTGGCGGTGGCGGCGGGTCTTGAGTATTTGCGTTCCGAAGGCGGCGCAGGCGCTACGCTGCTGCAGCGCGATTCGAGCAGCCTCTTCGTCGCGAGCACGGTCGCTGCGACGCTATTGTTAATTACGCTTTCGCTAAAAGCGATGGTCGCGGCCGGAGTGGCAATTGTGCTGGTGTTGGGGGCGCGATGGTTCTATCAGAGGTGGCTCGGCGGCGTGACTGGTGACCTGATAGGAGCGTGCGGAGAAGTGGTGGAGATCGCAGTGCTGCTGGTGTTTGCGGCGCTGCTTTAGCGGTCGGCGGCTGGCGTTCCGCGCCACCTCTACCCGGGGGCGCTTCGCCACCGGAACCGCGGTAGCGCCGGCTTGCGCTGACCATGATTTCCATGGGCTTCTTCTATACCAGTTCGTGCTGGTTCTCTTCTTGCGGAAGGTAGCAAACTTCAGGCTGACGGCACGTGCGGAATCTCGAAGCAAAATTCCCGCTGGATGATTCGCGCAAAGCACGTGACCGTGCGGCTGTGATTGGGTACAGGCAACGGTCCGTCCTTCGCCAGCGTGATACGTTCTTTCGCAGCGCGAGCGGCAAGCTCAAGCTGCGCGAGGAAGACGGTCGCGCAATGCTTATTTACTATGGCCGCCGTACCGCCGACGCGCTGCAGCTCAGCACCTATGAGATCGTCGAAATCGTCGATCCTGAAAATACTCGCGCGATGCTGGCCGCTGCGCTGGGAGTAATTGCCGAAGTCCGCAAGGAACGCACGTTGCTGATGCGGGCCAATGTGCGGCTGCATCTCGATCGCGTCGAGGAACTCGGTGAGTTCGGTGAGATAGAAGCGGTGATTCCCGAGGGCAGTGATCCAGAGTGCAGCCGGGCTGCCGTAGATGAACTTCTGGCGGCGTTGCAGATCAGCCGAGAAACTCTGATCGACGTCTCATACTTCGAACTTGCTGCCCAAAGCCGCTAGTGCGGGTAACCCGCGCGGCGGCGCGAAAGCGCGTTCCCGTGACCCCAAAAGGTTTCCAGATTCTCGCGATGAGCGGCGCCGGCGATCGGCGGAGGGTGTTTGCACCTTGCTTAGTGGCGTTTAGGATGGGATCGAAATTACCAACCGGATTGGCGCATGATTTTCTGCGCAGGAGCGCCCAGGTCCGGGGATTTACGCCACTCCGCGAAAGGTCAGCTCCCCGGTCAGGCTGCCCCCCCGAAATAGTCGTCAAACAGTCGGTCGGTTGCAGTGACCACCTGCTTGGTGGAAAAGGGATCGTTCGCCGTCGAGTCCCTGAGAGCGCTGGCCAGCGCGAGCATGTTTTCGCGAAAGCGCTGATGACGATCGCTGCTGATGTAGCCGAGAGGATCGTCGTCGCTTAGAAAACTGCCCATTTCGGCAAATCCCAAGGCGCGGTTGCGAAAGGATCTAGCGCTGCGGGGCGAAGTCGGTTCCAGCGCGTACCCATACACGAGGCAGGCCATTTCCATCCGACCCGCATGAAATCTCTGCACGTCCATCCTGCTGCGCCGCGCCTGCAACGCGGCCGCGCCAATATTTTTGAGCAGCACGGCGGGGGGCGCCATCTGGTTGTTGCTCGCGTGATCGCCTAGCCAGTCCGCATTCTCCTCGAGAAGCTGCAAGACCATCGGGCGCAACGCGCCGGGGTCGCCTCGCTCGAGCAAGGTGACAACGGCGGTGTCGGGGGTGCCGCCCCAGACCCGAATCAGGCCGCGGAATTCCATCATGCGCAGTACAGGATCGTCAGGAGCCAAAGGTACGACGTAGAGCTTGACGCCGGCGGATAGTTCAAGAGCCGGGTCGATCTTGGGCTGAACCTCCACCCAGTGGCCACTTTGCAGGACCAGAGGAGTGAAGACCGCTATGGCCGGGCCGAATGAGTTCTGATAGACGGCGGCCAGCCGATCGTTCAGATGGTTGTGTGCGATCACATGGGCGACGGCGCTTGCCCGCTCCCAATCAAGCGAGCGCGGAAATTTGAGCCCGACGTCCCAGGTGAGCTCCGCGAGGAGGCTCGGAATACCGAGTGGAAATAGCGTCGCCAGCGTCACGATAACAGCGATGAAAGTCGCACGCAGGCGGGGAGCGGGGAGATGGCGGGCGAGGTCAGCCAGAAACAGACCACCGAGAACGGAACCCGCCATCGTGGACTGCGCAGCGAAGCGACTGGGATCCTGCAGCAGCCAGGCGAGTGGCGCGAAGGTCCATGCAAAGAGAAAAGGGTTATTGGCCGGCCTGCGCAGATAGAGCACGAGGCCCGCGATCGCGAGCAGATCGATGAGCAGGTCAAAATGCGTCGCTTCGTGGCCATGCTGGCCCCGATACCAAGCAAGATTGGAGAGAAAGTGAATCGAGTAGGGCGCCGTGAGCAGCGCGGTTGCAACTCCGACGATGACCAAAGGACGCCATTTACGGGCAAGGATAGCCGCGATCGTAATCCCGACCGGCGCAGTGACGAATCCGCCGAGGTGCATGTAGCAGGACAGCGCGGTGATCAGTGTCGCAAGAATGCGTCGCTCCTCCAGAAAGAAATAGATGGCCCAGGGAATCGAGATGAAAAGCCATCCGGAGGGTATTCCGATCGCAAATGACCCGGAGGCATAGGCGCTGCCCGCGAGCATCGCAACCGCGAACAACGCCGCGAAGTCGCCACCCAGGCGCCGAGCGAAATACATGACCGTTAGAAGTGCAGCGAGCCACTGAATCAGGCCGAGAAGCGCGTTGGCGAGGATAAACGCGTGCGGGCTGCCGCCGAATAGCAGACCGAGCGCCGCAATCGCGAGATGCAAGGCCGGACCCTGAAGATTGGGACGGCCAGCCGGGCCGAAATTGATGTGATCCCACCAGACTGCGCCGTGGGCGGCGTACTGCTCCGCGAGGGAAATGTGGTACCCGGCGTCGATCGCGACGCGATAATCAGGCAGGGCATAGAGAAGCAGTGCACCATTAAGGGCGACGATCGACCACATCACGGCGCGCGCGACGCGACTGTCAGTGCGCGGGAAGATTTCTCGGACCATCAAGAGTCTATGTGGGATGAAATGGTGATCGCGATCAATGCAGTGGAAAGTGTGCGGGCCCTACTTGAACGAAAGAGCAGCTACGGCAGCCGCCGTCCATTCCTTGCGCTACTCCCCAACCGCAAATATCGCCGCGACTACCGACAACCAATCGGGAGGGTCGTTACGCTGGGGCGTCGACCGAAAGCAGCGGGTCGCGCGGTTTGGGCAGATTGTCGTAGAGGTCGGCGATTAGGTCTGACCTCAGCTTTTTATAGCCCGCATCGCTCCAGAGGTTGCGCCACTGCAACGGATCCTCCGCAAGGTTGTAAAGCTCGCCCTCGGTTCCCTCGTAAAAGATGTTCGGGATGGGCGAGGTGCCACGCAACAGCGCGGGAATCTGCGCCATATCGAAGCCGATATCGCGGGTCGACCGTTCGTAGACGGTGCAGAGCCATCCATCGCGATAGATCGAACGCAGGTGCATACCGATCTGCTTGAACTGGCTGTCCCATTCCGTGATCACGCGCTCGCGGCGCGATGCGGTGGTGGTCGGCAGGGGCGAGCCCTCGGCCCAATCGGGAATCGGGACGCCGGCTATCTGGCAGAACGTCGGTGCGAGGTCGAGGTGACCGACCGGGTCGCTGATTTCGGCCGGGGCCACTCCTGCAGAAGGCGCGGGGCGCCAGATGAATGGGACTCGCATGAGCGCGTCAACGTGGTACGGCCCTTTGTAGAGCAGGCCAAAGTCGCCTTGGAGTTCGCCGTGGTCAGTGGTGAACAGAACATCGGTGCGATCCAGCCACCCGCGGTCCGCGATCCGACTGAGCACCCGGCCCATGGCTTCGTCGATCAATTGGTTTTCGACGTGAACCAGTGCGTTGATCTCGCGGACCTGATCGGTGGTCATTTTGCAAGGCACAAAAACCCCCGGGCCACCTTCATCGTTGCCGAAGCGGCCCTGGTACCAGTCGAGCCAGTGGTGCGGCTTCTGCCCGAGAATACTTTCGATTTTTTCGCGCGAGCCCGGGTAGCCGGGCGGGAGATCGAGGTCGCGCCAATTGATTCTGCGCGCTTCACTGGCGGGCGGGTCCCACGGGTGATGCGGGTCGGGAAAGCTCATCCACACAAACCAGTCGTCGCTGGCCTCCAGCGAATCGAGGTAAGCGATAGTCCGGTCAGCGACCCAATCGGTGTGGTAGTGCTCGCGCGGAATCGGATTGTAGGCGACCTCGGGAGCGCCGGTGTCGCCGCCGGGCGCAGCGCTGAGCACGCGCGAGAATCCACCAAGCTCGTTTGGATAGTTCTGCTGCAGCCACAGGGAATAGTGCCATCCACCAAGCGGCGCGTGCATCGCAAGTTCCATCCGTTCGAAGCCGCGATACGGACCGGTCGACCCTTCGCGTGCCATGCGGTTTTCGAACCAGCGCCCCGCGAAGTCAAAGGCCGGCTCGAAGTGGGCCTTGCCGATGAGCGCGGTGTGATAGACGGCCTTCTGGTGCAGCCACCCGGCGATGCTTGGTGCGTCGGGAGGCAGCGCGACGCCATTGGCGAACACGCCATGGGTGCGGACGTACTGCCCGGTAGCCATCGTCGATCGCGCTGGCATGCAGACCGTGTTCTGGTTGTGGGCCCGCCGATAGTTGATGCCCGCCGCTGCCAGACGATCCGCAACCGGGGTACGCGCGATCTTGCCGCCGTTGCAGCCCAGCGAGTCGTAGCGTTGCTGGTCGGTGGTGATGAAAAGAATGTTGCGACCCATAGGGCTCCCTCCAACTCCTCTGCAATTTGAGCGCTTCTCTAGTTTCCTCCGATCAGAATGGCGCGGACCATGTGCGCGACAATCCGGCTTGCCTGTTTGACGGAAAGTTCACTGCGCGTGCGCAGGAATTCCCATATCTCCCAGCTCGTGACGCCGTCCAACGCCGCGGCAACCTCTGCCCGCTGCCCCGCGGGAGCCCTTGCAATTTCGACAGCGAACGCGTGCAGGGTGTGTTCGCGTGCCAGCTGATGCTCCACCCGCATCCGGCGAGAGATCTCAGCCGATGAGGTCTCCCGGCGAAGGCTCGCGCGCCGCACCGGCGATACGTATTCGAAAACGCGGGCACGGATCTTTAGAAACGTCGCCACCCGTTCTTCGAAGGGCAGGGCGGAGTCGACCGGCTTGCTGAGGGTCCGCACCCGTTCGATCTGCAGATCCCCGGCGCTCGCATAGATGGCTTCGAGATCGTCGAAATGATGGAAGACCAGCCGCAGCGAGACGCCCGCCCGCTCCGCGATTTGCGCCGCGGTGGGTCGCTCCACCCCTTCGTTCAGGAGGTCCAGGAGAGCGTCGGCGAGTGCCAGGCGCGCGCGATAACTGCGCGCGGCACGTCCATCTTTAGGGACGACGCTGGTGGCGACCACGCGGAGATAATTATTACACTAAGAGTGCAAATACAAGAACCGGCTAAGGGACCGAATTCAGAATGGCGAGCAGGTTCTCGGTGATTCTGAGAGTTAATCCCCAGATAGTCTGCCCGCCGTACAGAATCGCGGGAAACTTGGAACGGTTGCCACCCCACTCGTAGTGACCGCGATAGCGGGGATCGCGCAGGGCGCCGAGAGGGACATCGAAAATCTCCGCTACTTCCTTGGGACAGGGGCGCAGCGCGGTCGTTGCCGGAATGACCCCCGCGAAGGGAGCGACGATAATTCCGCTGGTCAGCGTACTCATCTCCGGAAACGCACCAAGCACGTCCACGGTGAGCGGATCGATCGCGACTTCTTCCTGTGCTTCGCGCAAGGCGGTCTCGAGCAGGGTGGCATCGCTAGGGTCGACTCGTCCGCCCGGAAAGGCAACCTGCCCTTGATGACTGGCGACATGGTCAGCGCGCCGAATGTAGACGACGTGAAGTTCGCCGTCACGTTCGAAAATCGGGACCAGTACCGCGGCCCCCTTGGCATTGTTGGCGAGCTTTGCGCGCGGAACCGGTATTTCCTTGGAGAGGACCTGGCGCAGCCGTTCTATATGATGGCGGTTGCGGCCCAGTTTCCCGGCGGTGGTGGGCAGACCCATCGCTCCAAATCATCACGCGACGGCTATCCCATGCAAGCGGTCTCATTGGATCACCGGCGATGCTGCGCGTAAGCTCGGGTTACCGCGATGCGTTACCTGGTCGGGAGATATCATGAGATTGCCCTGAAGGGGCGCAATCAGTGGCGCTTCGTAGAGCAGCTGCGGCACAACCTGCGTTCGGTATTCGCCGACGTGAGGCTCGGCAAGATACGCAGCGAGGGACCGCGCATCATCGTGGAGTTGCCCGACGAAATGGACGACGCGGCCGCGATTGCGCGGGCAGCGGGGATTTTCGGGTTGGCCAACTTCTCGCTCAGCTATCGCGTGCCCCTGGATATGGAAGCGATCAAGGCCGAGGCGATCGCGCGCGCGCGGGAACATCCGGCGCACAGCTTTCGGATAAGGACCCGGCGCGGTGACAAGCGCTTTCCGATGAACTCGATGGAGGTGGACCGAGAAGTGGGCGCGGCGATCGTCGATGCGTTTGGCTACCGTGTCGACCTCCACGATCCCGAGCTGACAATCTCGATTGAAATCCTGGCTGATGGCGCGTTCGTTTCGGCCGGCAAGATTCCCGGACCCGGCGGGTTGCCGGTCGGAATTTCGGGGCGAGCCTTGGCCCTGATCTCCGGCGGAATCGATTCGCCCGTGGCAGCCTATCGCATGATGCGGCGCGGACTCATGCTCGATTTCGTGCATTTTCATGCGTATCCGCTGGTGTCGGCGGCGAGCCTTGAAAAAGCCTCCGACCTGGTTGCCCAGCTGACTCGCTACCAGACGCGATCCACGCTGGCGCTGGTGCCGTTTGGGATGCTGCAACGAGAAATCGTGGCACGTTCGGAGCGCCCGCTGCGGGTGGTGATGTACCGGCGCTTCATGATGCGCATCGCCAGCGCGTTAGCGGTCCGCTTTCGCGCACGCGCGCTGGTGACCGGTGAAAGCCTCGGGCAGGTGGCATCGCAGACCCTCGACAACCTGGCGGTGATTGAGAACGCGGCCCGCCTTCCGGTGATGCGTCCGCTGCTCGGGATGGACAAGAACGAGATAGTCGAACAGGCACGCGCGATAAGCACCTTCGAAACCTCAATCCTAGCCGACCAGGACTGCTGCACGCTGTTTGTTCCCGAACATCCGGAAACTCATGCGCGGTTGGCCGAGGTCGAAGCGATGGAGGCGCGGTTCGATGTCGATCGGATGGTGGAGGACGCGGTGAGCGCGACCGAGGTGAGACGATTCACCTTTCCTCCGCGCCCGGAAGGGCCCGGCATCGTCCGGGAGTATCGCGATGGATAGACCCCTCAAAGTCGCCGAGCTTGATCACGTTGTTCTCAGCTGCCGCAACCTGGAGCGGGCCCTTGATTTCTACACCCGCATTCTCGGACTCACCGAGGAGCGGCGCATCGCTCAGCTCGGTCTGGTTCAGCTTCGGGCTGGTCGGAGCATGATCGATCTGGTTCCCGCGAAGGCTGGGCGGGCGGAGGAGGGCCTCAACGTGGATCACTTCTGCCTCGGCGTGGAAGCGCACGACCTGAACGCGGCCGCAGTCTACCTGCGCGCCCGCGGAGTTGAGGTGATGGGAGAGCCGGCCGACCGCTACGGCGCGCGTGGAATGGGCAAGTCAATCTATGTGCGAGATCCGGAGGGCAACGTCATCGAGCTGAAGCAGATGCTGGGGCAGGTTTCTTGAGCATGGCGAGCCGCTGGCACACGACCCTACGGCACACGACAGGACATCCCGCCACTATGAGCACTCGCGCTACTACGTTTCGCGATGAGCAAGAGTAGCCAGAGGAGCGCGCGAGGACGCAAAGCCGGTGCACGCGCGCTTTGCTGGATCGTTCGAACGACCGCACTCAAGGCGGGCGCACGAAACCTGAAGGATCGCGCGACCACGAGGCTTGGGAGGCAGTGCCCTGGTCACGTCATTCGGTGGCCGCTTCTCGAAATCGACGCCTCGACATAACGAAGCGAGACCCGTTTGAGCCTCCCCTGCTGAGCCGCCCTGAGGGCCATTCACTCAACCGGAACTTGTTTTTGGGCGGCGAGGCATTAGAATCCGTAGCGTTTGGCGACCCTGGGGAGGGGAGTTCTACCATGCGCAAACCTGGATTTCCTGTACCGCGTCTATACCTATGCCTGGCCGCGATCGCTTCGGGGCTGGTCGTCGGATGCATGGGGAAAACGCCGCAGCATAGCGCCCAGTCTTATTTGGAGGCCCTCAAATTTTACAACTATCCGGCCGCCTACCAGCTGCTGTCGCATCAGGACCAGCTCGACCGGACGATGGATCAATTTCTGACTGAGGTTCCTCTGGCCGCCGACGTCAGCCGCGATTGGTTCAAAACCGTTCTTCACGCGACCGACTATCAGGTTGGCGACGCGAAGGTGGAGGGCGACAAAGCGAACGTTACGGTCAAAGTTACGCGGCCGGACCTGGCACTGTGGGAACGGACCATCGATGCCACCATGGGTCCCAACGACGCCGCCAGTTCCATCGCGCAGAAACAGGTTAACGACCAGACCTATCCGAAGCTCGTTTACGACGACAACATCGCCCTGACAAAGGTAGGCGATGACTGGAGGGTGTACGTGGACTTTCCGGCTAAGGAAAGCATCGCCAAGATGCGCAAGGACGCCATCGACGCGTTCCACAAATACGACTACGACAAGGCGCTCTCCATCTACCAGAATGCAATAACTGAACTGGACAAGGAGCAGGCTACCGGAAACGCGGGGTTGAAGTTCCTCTACAATCGCGAAATGCAAACGATTCAAAACGTCAAGAACCAGCTCCCCGAGTCACAGGCATACATTTCCAAGATCGGGCTCACCGACGTGGATATGAAGATGGCGGCCTCGCGGGTGCCTGGAATCTTCGGCAAGCTCACCAACACTGGCGACAAAGCGATTGACGAGATCCAGTTCACCGTCACCTACTACGAGGGCAAGGGAGCCAAGAAGAAGTCCGTTTACTCGGAAACCCACACACCGGTGGCGACGCCGTTTGAATTTACCGATTTCGTTCGTCCGGTCACACCATTTGTTCCCGGCGAGACCCGCACCTTCGGTTTCCGTCTGAGTGCACCGGCCGATGTGCAGCAGAAGGCGACGCCCGACCTGAACGTGAGCCAGGTTGTGTTCACGCAATCGTCCGCACCGCTGCCCAAGCCCCCGACGCCGACTCCTTCGCCGGAGGCCAGCGCGTCCGCGAGCCCGGGTGCACCCCCTGCCGCAAGCGGCTCGCCTGCCGCAGCCGCCGCGCCATCGATGCCGCCGCTGCCATCACCACCCAAGCATTAGCTGGGGCAGTCACTGGCGCTCGGACAAATGGTGCGCGACGCCCGGTCCTCCGGCGTCGCGCGCTGTTTCGCTAGTATGGCCGCTGCGCGGTGAAGCGCTCTCGCCGTTGACAACTACGATCACGACAGCAGTTCCGACGCACAATCGCGCGGCCACCCTGGGCGACACGCTGGCGAGTATCGCCGCACTGAAGATCCCGTCAGGAACGGAGCTCGATTGCCTGGTCATTGACAATGCATCAACTGACGCAACCGCCGAGGTGGTGGAATCGTCGGCAAGTGCAGCGCCATTCGCGATGCGCCGGATTCTCGAGCCTCACCTGGGATCCAGCTTCGCGCGGAATCGCGCGATAGCGGAAGCGGCGAGCGATTTCATTTTTTTCATCGACGACGACGCCACCGCGGAAGCATCGTGGGCTATAGAGATGCTGGCAGCGCTCCAGAGCCGCGGCCTCGATGGCGCCTGCGGGATGGTACTGCCGCGCTGGTCTTCGCCGCCGCCCGCCTGGCTAGGGCCAAGCCTGTGGGTCAAGCTCGCGGTCCACGTTCGCGAGCAGATCGAAGCCGTCCCGGTCGAGCAGGCAGAGGTGCTGGCCAACTATTACAGTGCCAACGTCGGGTTTCGCAGGTCAGCTTTCGAACGCTTCGGCAAGTTTCGCGAAGACCTTGGAGTCGTGGGCGGGAATCCGATCTCAGGTGAGGACACCGAGCTGTTCGAACGAATACTCGCTCACGGTGGCGCGATGGGGCTGGCGCCGCGCGCCATCGTGCATCACCTGATTGCGCCCGAACGGATGACGCGAGCCTATTTGCTCCGCAAAAGTTTCGCCTACGGATTCGGCAGTGCGATCGCAGGTGGACGGAGTCACAATCGAATTGACAAGCTCGTAAAGAACCTGGTGCGAATGACCGCCGCGGCACTACGTGGAAATGCAGAGCGCACGATTTATCACGAGTTGGAATGCGCGAACTTCATCGGCTATTGGCGCGGCCGACTGGCACAAAGGCGCTAGGATGTGGCCTAGAGCTAACGCGCCAATGTTGTGTTCGTCTTAGAATCGACGCGCTAGCCGATCTGCTACCTCTCGGTGGATGCGCAGAACGTCGACCAGTGTTTCACTGGGGCGCCGGCCGAGACCGCATTCGGTCGCTACACCGAAATTTTGAAGATAGCTCTTTGCTGCTTCCGCCCGCTTGACCGAACCCTCGACCCCGTCGTGCAAATGAATGAGCCCGAGAAAGACGGCAGTGTCGCGGCTCGAGAGCTCGCGCAATGGCGCGAAATACGCTTCGTCGGCTCGGCCTATCGGCACGGGCATATGAATCCAGCTGACCGGCCGAACTGAGTGGGAAATCGCCAGATTCGCCATCCGAACTGATAGTGCGAGGTTTTCTGGCTCTACCAGATGATGATGCGCCAGGTCCCCGTAACAGAAGTGAAAGCCAAGCATCACTGCTGGCGGGACAGCCGTGCTGATCCGCTCGAATTGAGCGGCTGCCCGGATCCAAGGGTCGGGCGTCAAGAGGTTAGCGAGACTCGGTCCGTCACCGGCATGGGTTTGCGTTTGCTCGGCAGCAGCGATCTCCAGAATCTCGACGCACACGTCCCATTGAATAGCCAGATCTTCATACGGAATCCGGCGACAGATTTCACCAACCTCGCGCATCATCGCGAGTTCGTAAGCATCGCAAACGCGCTCGCGGTCCCGCGGCTGGTCGAAGAACGGAGTAGAGCCGCCCACCGGAGTTGGCAAACTTACTTGGAAACGTGCTCCTCGGGGAATAGCACCTTGCGCGCGCAACCTATGGAAAGTCGCGTACGACTCGCTCGCCCAGCCCGCGTATTTGAGGTCGTCAAACTGGATGCCCTCTGTGCCGGACCGTAATCGGAAGGTCCAATTATCGTCGTACTCTCTTGGAAATCCATCGTCCGAGCGCGGCCGTTTGACAGTGTCGATCGCCGGATGGCGGTCGAAAACAAATTTTGCCTGACATTGGATCCAGTTCTTGCGCGCGCCGACTTCACCATCAGGGTAGAGTTTGAGGTGGTCGCCCAAACCCTCCGCGCAGGTTTTGAATACCTCCTCGGCCGAATCGAGCGGCACACTTCCGACCAGCAAGACCTCGCCAACTGATTGTGACATTCGATTCGTCCTCCGATTGTTGACGATGGCCGCTCGTCCACCAGATTGAGCTAAGAAGGCCTTTAAGCACGATTACTATTTTCAGGTTGGATGAGCCTCGCATTAACACTCTGCGGTTGGCAAACGCGAGAATGCTGGCCGGGGTCGAGTCCACGGAGGCCGGACCGGTGCCTCAGGAGGGAATAGTCATTTCACATACGCCAAGATTCCGCGCGTGAGGATTTGCTTCAGGTATGGAATCAGCTCGAGGTCTTCCATTTCTGCCGGCGACACCCAACGCGCTTCGAGATGTTCCTCTGGTTGAAGTTTCAGGCTTCGATACACGGTCAGCCTACAGGCGTACAGGGCTTGCATATAGGGTTCATCGATCATGTTGTGGAGCCCGAGCAGCCGATCGACTGCCACGTCGAGCGAGGTCTCTTCCTTGATTTCGCGAAGCAAACCTTCCTCGGCGCTCTCGCCCAACGACAGATGACCGCCGGGCAGATCCCAGGTGCCGGGACAATAGTTCGCGCGATGCGAGCGCTTGAGCACCAGCAATCGCCCCCGGTTCGCGATCACCCCGTGCACGCCCACAAAAAATTGCGTCTCAGCCATGGAAAGAGAAGCGCTCCGAAACGACCTAAGGCTAGCCTGCGGGCGAAATCCTCGCCAGTCGGTTTGTCCGATCGCCGCGATGCGCAGTAACATCCGCGGGTCTTCGAGAAAGGAGCGGTCGATGGAAAAGTCGGACTTTTATCGCGATGCGCGCCAGGACCTGCCGGGACCGCTTGCCGGGATCCGCGTGCTCGAGGCCACCACCAGCTGGGCGGGTCCGATGTGTGGATGCGTGCTGGCCGATCTCGGCGCGGATGTCATTAAGGTCGAAGACCCAGCCGGGGAAGTGGGGCGTCGAATCCCGCCATTTCTGCCGGGCGCTAACCGCCCGATAAGCTTTCTTCAGGCCACGGTAAATCGCAACAAGCGCAGCCTCACACTCGATTTGCGCACACCGCAAGGGCGCGAGATTTTCTTGAAGCTCACCCGGAAGGCCGACATCGTGGTGCAGAACTTCCGACCCGGCACCTTCGACAGGTGGGGAGTTGGCTATGCCGCGTGTTGCGGCGTCAAGCCCGACATCATCTATGTTTCGATCAGCGGCTTCGGACAGTTCGGCCCCATTCACGACCGAGTCGGCTACGATCCACTTGCGCAGGCCATGTCCGGATTCATGTCGCTCAATGGGCCGGTCGAGGGAGGGCCCAGCAAGGCTCCAACTTTTCTCTGCGATGACCTGGCGGGACTGCACGGCGCGATCGCAGCGCTCGCGGCGTTGCAACATCGCGCGCGCACCGGCGAGGGACAGCACTGCGATGTGTCGCTGCTGGACGCGGCCATTTTTCAATCCAACGGTTACCTCACGCTGGGCGCGCTCGGGGCGCCGATGCCGCGGATGGGCAACGAATTTACCTTCTCCATTCCCTGCAACACGTTTCATTGCCGCGATGGCATCGTGATGATGGGAATCCTGCTGGATACGCACTGGAAAGTGCTGGCGCGAATCTGCGAACGCGATGACCTGGCGGACGATCCTGAATACGCGACTATCCCGGGTCGTATGAAGCATCGCGCTGAATGCAATGCGATGGCCGCGAAGTGGTGCGCAGATCTGACGGTCGACGAGGTGGTGGCGATTTGCGCGCGGGAAGGTATCGCATGTGCTCCGGTCAATACCTACACGCAAGCGGCGCAGGACCCGCATGTGCATGAGCGCGACATGTTACAGGAGACGATTCAGGAGGACGGCTCCCGCGCCCCGATCACCGGACCGGCCGCGAAATTTTCCCGCACACCCGTGCGCATACGGAACGGATCGCCCGCCCTCGGGGCGCACAATGACCAGATTCTGGACGAACTCGGAATCGATGCGGCTGCCTGCGCGCGCCTGCGCAACGCCAAAGTCATCTGAACGGCGCGCAGTCTTCGAACCCGCCAAGCGGGCGTGAACCGTGGTCGGCGGGCGCGGGTGAGATGGGTTTTCTCAGGGACGACCCCAGCCACCGCCGCCGGGGGTTTCAATCCGCACCCGATCGGTCGGCTGCAGGGTCGCGTTGGTCTTGGCGGCTAGCCCGGTGCGCCGCTTGCCACGCACCAGATAGTTCGCGCCGGAGGCGCCCGCGCCACCTCCCGCGAGTCCCCAGGGTCGCAGCGCGCGTCGCTCGGTCAACAGGCTGACGTTGGATTCGACCAGGCATTCGAGCTCGCGAACCAATCCATCACCACCTGGCGCTTTTCCTCGTCCACCTGAGCCGCGGCGGATCCGATACTCAGTAATCCGCATCGGATAGTACGCTTCGAGGGCTTCGATCGGCGTGTTGAGAGTGTTGGTCATATGCGTATGGATGCCAGAGGCGCCCGCATGGCCCGGAGCACCGCCGGCGCCACCCGCGATAGTCTCATAGTAGGAGAAATGACGATTTCGAAAGCGATCAAATCCGCCAATCGTCAGATTGGACATCGATCCCGAACTTGCCGCGGGCACTTTAGCTGGTGCGGCCTTGGCTAGTGCACGGAACAGGACATCGACTATGCGTTGCGAGGTTTCCACGTTGCCGCCCGCTACCGCAGCAGGGGGAAGCGCATTCACGACCGATCCCAAGGGCGCGACCAGCTTGATCGGCTGCATCAGCCCTTCGTTTGCGGGAACGGCTTCCGAGGCCAGGCACTTCATAACGTAGAAGGTGGCGGACAGGGTGATCGCGTAGTTGGCGTTAACCGAGCCGCGGACCTGGGGCGCCGATCCCGTAAAATCAACGAGCGCACGACCCTCGCGAATCCGGACGCTTACCTGAATCCGAATTCGTCGGGTGCCGAAGCCGTCGTCGTCGAGAAAGTCGCGGGCCCGGTACAACCCAGGCTTGAGAGCGCGCAAGGAGGACCGCATCAGCCGTGCCGCATAGTCTTTGAGCTCGTTCATCGCGGTACTGACCACCATGCGTCCCGAGTTCCCGACCAATGCGCGGAGACGGTCGGCGCCGACTCGAAGCGCGGCGATTTGCGCGCGCAGGTCGCCTTCACGTTCCTCGCGCACTCTGGTGTTGGCGAGAAAGAGTGCCATCACATCACGCGACACGGTGCCACGCTCGACGACTTTCACGGGCGGCAGGCGAAATCCTTCCTGGTAGATCTCAGTGGAGAGGGCCATTGACCCCGGGGCCATGCCGCCGATGTCGGCGTGATGCGCGCGGTTGGCCGCGTACGCAAATGGGCGGCGGTCTCTGCCGAGAAAAATCGGCATCACCAGGGTGAGATCTGGAAGATGGGTGCCGCCGGCGAAGGGATCGTTGAGCGCGGCGATGTCGCCTGGGTAGAGTTCGAGGTGCTGGATCGCGGCACGTACCGATAGCGGCGTGGATCCAAGATGAACGGGTATGTGCGCGGCCTGCGCGACCAACTCACCCTGCGCATCGAACAAGGCGCAAGAAAAGTCGTGGCGCTCCTTGATATTGGGTGAGTAGCCGGTCTGACCGAGCACCACTCCCATTTCCTCCGCAATCGCGGCCAGCCGGTTGTTCATTACCGCGAGCGCCACCGCATCGAGCTTCATCGCCCTGCCTCCAGATGCAGATTACCGTAGTCATCCACCCGCAGCGTGAATTCGGGCGCGACGTAGGCGGTCGCGCTCAGCTCGACCACAATCGCGGGGCCGCGGATGCGCGCGCCCGCGCCCAGCGAGTCACGTGCAAACACCGGGGCACGGCGTTGGCGGGAGCGGACGAGCACGTCGGCCCGCCCAAGTGGAGATGCGGCCCCCCGCTGGCGGGGGATCTTCGCGAGCGAAGGGGGCTTGTCTGCGGCGCTGGCGCGCAACCGCAGATTAACCACCTCGACCGCGGCTTCTGATGCGCTGTGTCCGAAAGTTCGACGATGGGCGGCATGAAAGGCATCTTTGAAATTCCGCGTTAGCGGCACTTCGAGCTCGTAGGATTGTCCGCGATAGCGCATGTCGAGATGGACCTCGGCCGCGAACGCCGAGCGGGGTGCGCCCTCGCCTGCAAGCTCGCGCCGCGCCCGGACGATCAGCGGCCGCGCGCGCTGCATGAGGCGCGCGTATGGAGGATCGACCTCGCGCACCGTCGTCGAGTATTCCCGCCCCAGCGGCGCGCCAATTGCTCCCCAAGCGCATAACAGCCCTGGATTTCTCGGAAACACAACGTGCCGGATACCCAGATCCAGCGCGAGCTCGGCCGCGTGCATCGGCCCCGCGCCGCCAAAGCCGAGCAACACGAAATCGCGGGGATCGAAACCGCGCTCCACAGTGATCACGCGAAGGGCGCGCTCCATGTTGGCATTGACGACTTGAATCACGCCGCGGGCAGCCGCAATCAGGCTGGTCTTCATCACGGCCGCGATCTTGCGCACGGCAGTGCGGGCCCGGTCCGGATATAGGCGCATCCGACCGCCTAGAAAATTCCCTGCGACCAGGCGGCCCGCGATCAGATCCGCGTCGGTTACCGCTGGCGCGGTCCCACGTCCGTAGCAGGCGGGTCCGGGGTCCGCGCCCGCGCTCTCAGGGCCGACGCGAAGAGAGCCGCCTGCATCGACCCGCGCGATCGATCCGCCCCCCGCCCCGACCGTATGAATGTCGATTACCGGCGCGCGGACCGCATATCCGTCCGGATAGCTCAGCGTTCGGACGCGGGCTGCAGTGTAAAAGAGGGAAACGTCGGTGGAAGTACCACCCATGTCGAAGGTAATGAAACGATCGGTACCGATGACGCGGGCCAGCGCGGCGGCGCCGACTACGCCCGCGGCCGGACCTGACAGAATAGTCCGGATTGGTTCGGCGCGCGCCAGTTCTACCCCGGTGGCGCTGCCGTTCGATTGCATGATGCGCAAGCGCGCGCCGCGGAGATTGCGACGCAGATTTTCCAGATGCGACGCCATCTTCGGCGCGACGTAGGCGTTGACCACCGCGGTCGAAAAGCGTTCGTACTCGCGGTATTCCGAGAGCAAACGGTGCGAGACCGACAACGGCCGGCGAAGTGCGGCCAGTGCGCGCGCCAGCCCCTCTTCCGCCCTTGGATTCGCGTAGGAGTGCAGGAGGCAGACGGCGAACGAGTCTGCGCCGGAACGTCGCGCGAGATTGGCGACGCGTGCGATTTCGCGCCGGCTCAGCTTGGTGAGCGACCTACCGTCATAGAGGGTCCGCTCATGGACACCGATTCGCCGCATGCGCGGCACCAGGGGCTCAGGTCGCGATGGCGCCAGCGCATAGAGATCGTCACGATTCTGTCGGCCGATTTCGATCAAATCTTCGAACCCGGCGTTAGTAAGGATCGTGACTCGCGCTCCCTTGCGCTCCAGGAGGGCGTTGGTCGCGACCGTGGAGCTGTAGGTGACCAGGCTGGGCCAAGTGTCGGGAAGCATCTCGCGCAGGCCCTTCAGGACCGCTCGTGCGGGATCGTCGGGGGTCGACGGAACCTTGTGAACACGCAGGGCTCCGTCGACGATGGCAATCAAGTCGGTGAAAGTTCCACCGGTATCGATGCCGACCGCAATGTTGGACGAAGCATGTCGAAGCCTTGATGGCATGATGGCGGGACGAGCCGACGCTTTTCGAACGACCCGCTCGCTCACGACGGTTTGAGAAGAATTTTGAAATTGGAAGATTTTGCCGCCGCTTCCATTGCCGCAGCGCCTTCCTCGAGCGGAAAAGTCCCATCGATCAGCGGCCGGGGATCGAGCCTGCCGCTTTCAAGTGCCGCCAGCGCCGGCGCTAACCGTCCGCATCGCGACCCGACCACGGTGATTTCGTTTACTACCAGGGGCGCCAGGTTGAGCGTCGCGCCGGTCGCCGCTGTGCTCTTCAGGACTATCGTGCCGCGCGGTTTGACCAACTCGGTTGCGCGGCGCAATCCGTCACCGTGGCCGGTGCAATCGACCACGTAATCGAACCTTTCCTTCAGATCCTGCTCGAGGGAAGTGGAAAGTCCCAGCGACACAAGCCGGCCGAGCTTTTGGGGATGGTGGCCCGCCACGATGGGCAGGTAGCCCTCGCGCTTCAGCGCCAGGGCAATCAACGCACCCAGCCGTCCATCACCCAACACGACGATGGTACGATCGCGGGCGACGTGGAGCTGCTCGAAGATCTCGTAGGCGGCCGCCAGCGGTTCCGTGAAGACCGCAGTTTCGTCCGGGATGGAATCCGGAACTGGGAGCAAATTTTCGTTTGGGAGGCACAGGTATTCAGCGAAGGCGCCGTCGCGGCCGAGAATCCCGAGCACTGTGCGGTCCGGGCAATGACGCGCGAGGCCGTTACGGCAATAGGGGCAGCGGCCGCAAGCGGTGTTGATTTCGCCAACCACGCGTTGGCCGCGAAGTTTCGGATCGTTCGTCGCTGTCACTCGACCGACGAATTCGTGGCCCGGTACTCCCCGATAACCCATGTACCCGCGCATAAGCTCGAGGTCGGTGCCGCAAATTCCCGCCATGGAGACACGCACGATGGTTTCACGCGCGGTCGGGGCCGGATTCGGGCTATCAGATCGGAAGATCAGTTTTGGGTCGACCACGAGCGCGCGCATGGCTAGGAGCGGCGCGAATCAAATTCGCGCGATCGGCCCCATTCAAACAGAAAGAGCGCGGGACATGCCACCCCACGTGACGGTTGGGGTGCTAATCTGCAGACTTAGCGGGGGTCGTCTTCTCGGAAGAGGAAGGCTTGGACTCGGTAGAAGTCTTTGCCTCGCTCTTGGCTTCAGTTTTGGACTCGCTCTGCGACTCGCCCTTCGGGCTGCCGTTCGGTGCCGATGCGCCGTCTTCAGACGCCGGAGCGTGGTCCTTGCCCTTGTTTGCATAGTCGGTGGCGTACCAACCGGTGCCTTTGAGCACGAAGGAGCTCCGCGACATCATCCGCTCCACCTTGCTCTTGCAGTTTGGACACTTTTTTAGCGGCGCCTCAGTGATACGCTGCATCACCTCGACGACGCCGCATTTGTTGCACTTGTATTCGTAAATTGGCATTTGCGGTCTCAGACTGCCAGTCGCGCGAATGCGACCCTACTCACCATTTAGGTAATCACCCTCGCCTACCGTGTCAACGTCGAGGGAAAGAATTCGGTTTTGATTCGCCTGAAAGCCAGCACTCCTCGGCTTGGAGTGCCGATCAAGGTCATGCGAACCCCGGAACGAGAACGTGGACCACGGTGGGAATCAGCCACATTTGGACGAACTCTATGGCGACGATTACGACCAGAGGGGAAAAATCGATTCCGCCAAAGAACACCGGCAGGTGATCCCGCACCCACCCGAAGAGCGGTTCCGTCACACCGTAGAGGAAGCGGACGATTGGGTTGTAGGGGTTCGGTTCAATCCAGGTGAGCAACGCCGCGATTATCACAATCCAGAAGTAGATGTTGAGCAATCCTTCCAGGACGTTCCTGAAGAAGAGGACTAGATTTACCCAGGGACTCAAGTGCGACGCTTCGCCTCAGCTTACCCGGCCAAGTTCGCGAGAGCGATCGGCCGCGGCGTGAATTGCGCGGGCCACGATATCAGAAAATCCGCTCTCCGCGAATCGGCGGAGCGCGGCTTCGGTGGTTCCGCCCGGCGATGCGACCACCCGGATAAGCTCGGCCACCTCGCGCTTTGACCCTCGCATCACGTGTTCAGCGCCGCGAAGGGTTTGCAGCGTCATACGTAGCGCCAGGTCGCGTGGGAGACCCTCATTGATAGCGCTATCGACCATCGCTTTGGCGAATACATAGACATATGCGGGGCCGCTACCGGAAAGCGCAGTGACCGCATCGAGCAGGCGTTCGTCACTGACGGCGACCGCGTCCCCCACTGCTTGGAAAATGCGCATTGCGAACGACTCGTCGGCCTTGCTGGCACCTTTGCTGCGGACTAGGGCGGCCATTCCCTGTCCCACCATCGCGGGCGCGTTCGGCATCACGCGGATGACTCGGGCGCGGGCGCCGAGAAACCGGCATATGCGTTCGCTGGGAACTCCGGCTGCGATCGAAATGAAAAGATGGCTTTTCGCGTCTGGCTTCAGAGCGGCCCCGATTTCGCTCAGGACCTCATCAATGATCTGTGGCTTTACCGCAATCACGATTGCGCGCGCCTGACGGATGATCAGCAAGTTATCAGCGGTGGTTTCAACCTTGAGCCTGCGCTTGAGGGCGCTGCGCCGCGCCGGCGCGATATCAGAGACGATCAAATCACTGGCGCGGAATACCTTGTGCTCGACCAGCCCGTGCGCGAGCGCCTCCGCCATATTGCCGCCCCCGATGAAGCCAAGTTTTTTCACCGCGGTCTTTCGCCGAACACCGCGCGTCCTACCCGCACGATGGTGGCGCCTTCTTCGATCGCGACTTCGAAATCATCCGTCATACCCATCGAAAGCTCGGCGAGGCGCAATCCGCTGCGCGCGGCGAGAGTATCGCGCATTTCGCGCAGGCGCGAGAAGTACCGCCGGGAGTGCTCGGCGCGTGGCGCCGGCGGCGGTATCGCCATCAGCCCAGCGACCTGAACCTGGTCGCGGATTTCCGCGACCAGCCGCTCGGCATCGCCCGGCGGGATTCCGCGCTTGCTCGTCTCACCGCCGAGATTGATTTCGAGCAGTACGCGGATTGGGGGTATGGGGTGCACTTTGTGCAATGCCTGCGCGAGCCGCTTGCTATCAAGGCTGTGAATCAGTTCGAACATCGAGGCGGCGGGTCGCGCCTTGTTGCTTTGCAGGTGGCCAATCAGGTGCCATCGAAGGTCGGCTAAGTCCTGAAGCCTGGTCCGCTTGGCCATGGCTTCCTGCACGTAGTTTTCACCGAAGTGTCGCGCCCCAGCGCGATAGGCGGCGACAATCGCTTCCGGATGCTGGGTTTTGCTGGCAAGGACCAGACAGATAGCGCCCGGATCCCGCGGCGATCGTCGAGCTGCTGCGGAGATGCGATCGTTCACTTCGGCAAGTCGGCGCCCGATTTCATGCTCTGACAACATCAGGTGGGACTGGCGACTCCACATCGCTGCAGCGCGGCCAGAACCTTCTCCACAGGAAGCCCCATCACGTTGTCGCGGGATCCGTTGACTCTAGATATGAAGCTTCCCCCGATGCCCTGAATTCCATATGCGCCGGCCTTGTCGAATGGCTCGCCACTGGCGATATAGTCGCGGATTTCCGTCTCGGACAAGGGACGAAAAAAAACCTCGCTCTCCACTGCTTCGCTTTCGACGAGGCGCCTGTCGTGGGCAACCGCGAAAGCGGTTATGACCACGTGCCGGCGGCCGGCGAGAAGAGTCAACATGCGCTGCGCGTCAGCGGCGTCGACGGGTTTCTCGAGGATTTCGGCCTCGCATTCCACCACGGTGTCCGCGCCCAGGACGATAAAATCGGGATGACGGCGCGCAACTGCCAGGGCTTTAGTTTGTGCCATCCGTAGCGCGTATTCGCGGGCGTGTTCCTGGGGCTGACGACGTTCTTCGACCCCGCTCTCAGCGAGCTCGAAGCTCAGGCCTGCTGCGCTGAGCAATTGCCGCCGACGCGGCGATGCTGATGCGAGAATGAGTTTGCGCGACATGGTGGTGAGGGCTGGGTCGAGTGTTGCCAGACGGAAATGGGTCTCGCAAGCGATCGCGGATCAATCCGCGCTGAGGAATTGAAAGACAGTCGTCGTTCGAACGGAGTGGCGATGATCTTGGAACATGGAGCCCGCCCCCTTCCCTCGAAGAGGACGCGCGGGTCGGAACCGAACCCCCAATTGAAGCGGATTGATTGGTACGCTAACCACGATCCAGTGGAAATACACCGCAGACCCGGGATCGCGCTCACCATTCTCCTTGCAATCGCGATTGCCGGGTGCGCTACCGCGACCGCCCGATCGCAGCCGGTGACCTCTGAGCCGATGCCTGCCAAGACGACCCCCGGCGCCGCGGCCGCGTCCCCCGCCGCACAGCCACTGCCACCTGAAATCGTGTCGGCCGACGCGAGGCAGGCTTTTGCCACCGGGTACAAGGCCTTCATGAACCATGACTACGCGCGCGCGATCAAAGATCTGACCCTGGCCGCTGACCACTACCCTGGGCTGGGCGACTACGCACTTTTCTATCTGGCCGAGTCGCAGGCGGCGCAGGCGGACTTTACGGGCGCGTCGGCAACTTTGGAGAGGTTGCGGGCGGAATATCCGCAAAGTGTTTTGACCCCGCCTGGGGAACTAAAGCTGGCGCAGATATTTCTCAACCTCGGCCGCAATGCCGACGCACTGTCGGTAGCGACGCATGTGGTTGCCACCACGAGCGACGCTTCCCTGGGCCAGAATGCACGATTCGTGCAGGCGCAGGCGGAGCGCGCGATGGGGCTGGACAAAGAAGCCTACCAGCACGCGATGGCCATTCGCGAAAGTTACCCACGGAGCGACGCGGACTCCAAGGCGCGGGGGCTGGCTTACTCGATTCGGGCCGCAAACCCCTCGGTCTCTACCGTCCCAGCCTTCACCTACCATCGAAGCGAAGCTGCCCTGCTGTTGCGAGAAGGACTCGCCTCGTTGGCGTTTGATGAGGCTCAACGGGCGCTCGCTCTGGCACCCACGAGCTCGGATCGCGCAGAGCTTCTGTGGATCCAAGCGCAAGCCTCGAAGTCCGACAGCGATCGCCAGAAGCGCGCCTTGCTCGATTACCTTTCAATCGCGCCACTCGGCCCCGAGGCATCGGCGGTGCTCTATGACCTCGCGCTGGTTTACTGGAAGGAAGATGAGCCCGATCGCGCGCGTGCCCTGTTCGAAAAGGTAATCGCGGAGTTTCCGTCGAGCAGCCACGCGTCGGCGGCAATGCTTCGAATCGGCCGAATTTACGAAGAACAGCAAAACTATGATGCTGCCCGGGCCGAAGATGGCCGGCTGGTTGAGCGCTATCCGGGGACCGAAGCGGCGGAAGACGCCCGTTTTCGCATTCCCTGGTCGCTGTACATGGCGCACCAGTACCCGCGAGCAATCGCGAGTTTCACCGCGATGCGCAAGCGAGCCGAGGGTCCGGGGGAGCGCGAAATGTTTGACTATTGGCGTGCGCGCTCGCTGGAAAGAATCGGCGACACCGCCGGCGCGCACGAAATCTATGCGCGCCTCGCGCAGAGCGTGGAAAGCAATTACTATCCGGCGCTGGCCGCAGAGCATGTGCCCGCGGTGCACGCAGAGCTTGCGGCGGCGTCGCTGCCCGAGTTGAGCATCGAGCCCACGCCCCCGAGCGCGTCGCCCACGGTACGCTTTCATTTAAGCCGCATTCTGGCGTTGCGGGCGCTTGGCATTTCGGACCTTCAGGCGGGCGAATATCGCGCCCTGGAAGATGCGGCTGGCGAGGAACATTCCCTGCGGGAATTTATCCTGGCAGGACTACAAGCGGCGGACGCCTGGTATGACGCAATCGTTGCTGCGACCCGGATGTCGAAGAATGGACATCTGACCGCCGGGGTGGCGGAACGAGTTCGCTATCCACGCGCGTACTGGGCACTCTTCTCGCACCTGGCGGAGCAGCAATCGCTCGATCCGTGGCTGGTGCTCGCCCTGGCCAGGCAGGAAAGCCTGTTCAACCCGCGCGCGCGGTCGGTTTCCGACGCGCGCGGGCTCATGCAGCTGCTGCCCTCGACCGGGGACCGAGTTGCTCACCAGGTGGGCGAACAGTCGTCACCCGATCTGTTTGATCCCGAGACCAACGTCAGACTCGGTACCGCATATCTGAAAAATCTTTTTGAGCTGTTCCAGGGAGATCGGTTCAAAGCGGTAGCTGCTTATAATGGGGGCGAGCATGCGGTCGAGGGGTGGACCCGCAGATTTCCCGGAGACGACGACGAATGGGTCGAGAATATCGGCTATCGAGAGACGCGCGATTACGTGAAGAAGGTTATCGGTGGGCGCCGCGAATACCTGCTGCTGTATCCCTCCCAGGACGAATCACCCGCTATGCGATCGGTTCCACCCAGCCGGTAGCCGGTATCGATGTCGGCGAAGACTATCTCGATGTCGCGATGCTGGACGGCAGAGCGAACTCGCTCCGCCTGGCGCGCGTACCGATCTTCCCCGCGACCACGCATCCGGTTGCCCAAATCGCTGAAAGTATCTCGAAATTTTTCCCCGAACTCGGGCCGGGGTCGCTCGCGCTGGTCGATTCACCGCGTGCGCCATGCGTCGTCCGGAGCGAGTCGCGCCAGCGTGATCTGGATCTCATGCTCCGCCGCGTGGTTGCCGCAATAAATCGCGCCCGAAGTTCCGCAGAGTACCTCCGGCTCGCGCTCTTTCCGACCCCAGCGGCTGACTACTTCGCTCGATGTGCGAGCGCGACAGCGTGCAAGCCGCACCTCATCCGCATCGCCCACGAGCTTCGCCTGACCGACAAGGGAACAATGTCGGTGCCCAGAGGTCGCGGGTGGCTCTTCACGCGCTTCATGCTCGCGGGCTTTGCCACCCACCGGGCGCTCGAACAGCTCGGCGTCGACAGCTTCGAGTCGTACCCGTATCTGGTGTTTTCGTTGTGGAAGGCTGCGTCCGAGCGATTACCGCCCAAGTCTGATCGGCGGGCGGCTTTAAAAGCGAGACGGGCGATCCTTGCGCGACTGACCCGGAGTTGCCGGTTGACCGCACCGGCGGCGAAATCTCTGGATGAAGCTGATGCGGCAGTCTTGGCTGTCACGGCGCACTTGTCGGCCATCGGGCGCGGCGGTGCCCTGATGTTTCACAGCCAAATGCACGGCAGATTCCTGCTGGCGCTGAGGAAGCGCGACCTGGCAACCGCCCTGGCGTTGGGCATTGTTTCGCTACCTCCCCTGGGTGTCGTCGATGGTCCCGCGGCGAGGGAGGGAAGCGGAGGAGGACGAGGTTTTTCCCCGAGGTAGAGACTCGTCGGAGGCTTTTGGGCAGCTCTCGTTCGATCAACCGGGGAGCGCTTTTTCGATGCGAGCTTGACAAGTTGCGAAGCAAAAGGGTTCAAAAGGGCAACGCATCAGGGGACCCGGACCAGCAGGTTGGCTGCACGCGAATTCAAGGCGATTTTCTTCGATCTCGACGGAACCCTCGTCGATATACACGGGCCGCTCTACATCGCCGCGCGCAACGCACTCAGAGACATCGGGCACCACTCCGATCTCACGCCCGAGCAATACCGCGAGGCACTGAACCGCAACGAGGTGTGGCTTGGCGTGCCGGAGAATCGTCGACCCGAGTATGTCCAGCTGGCCTTTGCCTATTTCATGACGGAAATCGACAAGACCGAGCGACTGGAGGTCCTGCCGCACGTGGCGGAGACGCTGGCCGAACTCAAACGAAGACGCTACGCGACTGCAGTGGTGACCAGTCGTCCAGGAGAGGCTCGGCGGCTGATCGAGAAGCTTGCGATGGTGGGCCTGGCCGCATACCTGGACCACGTCGTCACACAACCGACCTCATCGATGAAAGACTTGCTCGACAAAACCGAGTTGCTGAAGCAGACCGCAATGAGGGTATCGGTACTGCCGCCGGCGTGCCTGTACGTGGGCGATGAGCCTCGCGACATAATGGCCGCGCAGCAAGCCGGGTTTGGAGGGACAGTTGGAGTTGCGACCGGAGCTGCGTCGTTTTCGTATCTTAAGAATCATCCACAGCACCGGCCCGACCACGTGATCAATTCGATGGCTCAGCTCTTGGGTCTCCTCGAGGCTATGCGTCAGGGAGTGCCACGGTGAGCCGCCAACCGCTGCCTGAAGCGCTCGAGGGCCTTCGCGTGGTCGAGCTTCCCTGCCTCGACTCGATGCCATTTCTGGCTGCGGCGATGGCGGCGAAGTCGTTTGCCGATTTCGGAGCTGAAGTTATCAAGGTCGAGCCGCCGCGGGGCGGCGCGCAAGAGCGTCAGCTCGGGCCCTTCCGCGACGATCGGCGCGATCTGGAGACGGGAGGGCTCCACTTGTTTTTGAACACCAACAAACTCGGCGTCACGCTCGACCTCGAAAACTCCTCGGCCCGCAGAATCCTCTTTTCGATGCTGGAGCAAGCCGACGTCCTCTTCAATCCCAACCCTCCATCGCTCAACGACCGAATCGATCTCTCGTGGCAAAGGCTGACCGAGCATTTTCCAAAACTCATCGTCGTTTCGCTGACCCCGTTTGGAGAAGACTCCCTGTACCGGAATCTTCGGGGCGGAGATCTGGTTGCCACCCATATGAGCGGCGTCGGTTACGAAACGCCTTGGCATCAGGTTACGGATCCAGCCACTCAGCCGCCCCTCAAGCTCGCAGGGCGTCAGTCGGACTATCTCACCGGGTACACCGCTGCAGCGGCAGCGATGGTGGCGGTGTTCGATCGCGCGCGCAATGGCTCGGGCCAACATGTGGACGTAAGCCAGTGGCTGGCGATGGTTAGCATGGTCCGGCCCAATCTCGGAGGCTCGACTCACGAATCTCCTCGGGCGCCCGCATACCAGCGGCTTAGCATTCGCAAAAAGGCGGGCGCACAGTGGGTCTATCCATGTGCAGATGGCTGGGTGAGCTTCAACGCGGGAACGCAGAGATTCTGGAATGGATGGAAAGCGGCCATAGGCCAGCCCGAGTGGATGGAGGCCGAGATTTTTGCAACTGCCGCTGACCGAGCCGCGCATGTCGACGTCATCGAGGCCGCCATTCACGACTGGCTATCGAACATCACCAAGAAGGAGGCCTTCCAGCGCGCGCAGGCTCAGCACGTACCATGTTTTCCGGTGCATACGGTTCGTGAGGTAGCGGAGAACGAGCAATACCAGGCGCGCGACTTTTTCCAGGAGCATGACCATCCGAGCGCGAAGCAGATTCGTACGCCCGGTGCACCGTGCAGATTTGGAAGGACACCCTGGCGAATCAAGCGCCCTGCGCCGCGCCTGGGCGAGCACAACCGCAAGATCTTTGGAGAACGCTTGGGTCTCGACCAGGTCGAGCTAGAGCGACTGGCTACGGAGCACATCGTGTGAAAAAGCGTCTGCCGCTCGACGGAGTCCGCGTGCTCGACTTTGGATGGATCTTTGCAGTCCCGCACGCCACCGCCTGGTTGGGAGCGCTGGGGGCGGAGGTAATACGGGTTGAAAGCATGCGCGCGCCTGATCTGGTGCGGTTTTTGACCGGCACCGACGGCGTGATCGGACCGAACCTCTCGGGCGTGTTTCATTCGATAAATTTCTCCCGCAAGAGCCTGGCGCTCGATCTATCGCGGCCCGAGGCGCAGGAAATCGCGCGACGGCTGGTCCAATACAGCGACATCGTTACCGAGAATTTCACGGTGGGTAACATGCAGAAGTACGGACTCGATTACGAAAGTATCCGCCGGCTCAAGCCTGACATCATCATGTTGTCGGGCACTCCGCTGGGTCAGAATGGACCCTTCGCGCGTACGGTAGGATTTGGACCCACGACGCAGGCATTCGCAGGACTGTGTCATCTGACCGGCTACCCGCAGAGCTTTCCATGCGGAATAGGGGGGACCTGGCCGGATTTCGCGGTGGGAACCGCGATGGTCTTCTTTCTGCTCGCTGCGCTCCACTACCGAGACCGCACCGGGGAAGGCCAGTATCTGGATCTGTCGATGGCCGAAATGGTGACGACGATGATCCCGGAGGCGATGATGGATTTCTTCTTGAACGGGCGCGAACAGAGCCCGCAGGGAAATCGAACTCCATCGATGGCGCCGCACGGTGTCTTTCCCGCGGCCGGGGAAGATCGATGGGTCGCAATTGCAATCGCGAGCGACGCTGAATTTGCGGCTTTGTGCGAGGTGCTCGGTGTGCCTTCGCTTGCATCGGATAGCGCCTACGCGCACCTTCCCGAGCGGCTTGGCAATGTGGAGATGCTCGAAAATGAAGTTGCCGCCCGCACGCGCGATCTCGACCGCGACGAGTTGGTGCGGCGGCTGCGTGAACGAGGACTGGCAGCCGGACCGGTGTACAATACCCACGAGTTGGCCGCCGACCAGGCGTTCCGCGCCTCGGAGATGATGATCACGCGAGAGCATGGCGAGTCCGGTGCGCGCGCCGTGCCTGGGCTGCCGGTGAAGTTTAGCGCCATTGAACCCGACTATCGCGGTGCACCGCGAATCGGCGAGCACAGCGATGAAATTTTGGCAACCTTGCTGGGAATGGACTCTGAAGAGATCGCCCGGTTAAAGGAAGGCAAGGTCATATTTTGACCGCCCTGTCTGTCTCCCATGCGGATAGGGTTCTGCGAAAATTCTGCGGTCCGCGGCGGTCTGGTCAAGAGGTGACGAGTTTGAGGCGCTTGGGGATGAGCTCACTAAATCTGTGCCCGCCAGCTGACCCCATCGAGAT
>DASXMJ010000075.1 GCA_036495685.1 Candidatus Binataceae bacterium
CGCCACGCGCACGCTCACCAACGAAAGCGCAGCCCCGCTCTGACGATGTGCGCTCCAGAAGGCGGCGAGCGTTGCGCTGGTCACCATCGGCACGTCGCCGTAGCCGATCAGGACGTCGCCGGTGAAATGCTCGGGAATTGCAGCCAGCCCATGCCGCGCCGAGTCGCCGGTGCCTAGCAGGCGCGGTTGCAGTGCAAACGTCAGCGGCGTCTCGGAGTTGGCGCGGACCGCCGCCTCCACCTCCGCGGCTTGGTGTCCCACCACTACCACGATGGGCCGCGCGTCCAGCGCACTCACCGCGCGCAGGCTCCGCGCGATCATTGGCCGCCCGCCCAGCGGATGCAGCACCTTGGCGTGCTTCGAGCGCATCCTGGTACCGAGTCCGGCGGCGAGCACAATAGCGGCGAGATTCCGGTCCTCCATGCGCCTCAGTCGTACTCGCTGAAGTTCGAGATTTTCCAGGTATCGGCTTGTTTGCGCGCCGTGATCATCCAGTTTTTCTCGAACGAGCCGCCGTCGGGAACATCGATGGTGGCGCGGAACAGATATTCGATGTGGTCCGGGCTCTCACGTTTTGCGGTGAGCTTGTAGTGAACGATCGGCTTGCGCGTAGTTTCGTCGATGTGCTGCCCCTCCGTGAGTCGCATCTCTTCGTGCAGCTTGTCGAGTGCAAGACCGGTACAGAGCGGCTCGGCCGCCTTCAGATCGATTGCCATATAATGAGCCGCGATGAAACGGTCGACCACGCCGCGGGGACTGTTCGGCGCCGGGCAAGCCGTCGCGGCGGCGGTCGCGAATGCGGCAAACAGGATGATTGGCGCCACGCGCCACCGGATGGGGTTCGGGGTCATGGTTTTTTCTTGAACAGGTCCTCCAGTTTGCCGACCGCCGAGGACTTGGTCGCCGGTCCCGCAGCCGCGGCGCGCCGCTGGGAGGGGGTGAAATACTCGCAGAAGTTCGCGCGCTCCTTGTCGACTACCCGGTCCGCCTGGGTCTCGCGGCATTGGTTGTGATAAGTCCAGTCATAGAAATCGCAATTACGGCAGGCGTGCAGCGGGCGATCGCATCCGGGACACGTGTCGCGAAACCCGACGCGCTCGCGCGTTTCGATCTCGCGGCCGCAGAAAAAGCAGTTCATTCGCTGTTAAGTCCAGGTCGCACCGCCCGCAGTGCGACCGCCAGTGCAAAAACTCGGATGGGCGACCCTGGCTTTTTCGCGTGGCACACCCTTGGTAGCATAGCGTCAAGAGACGGAGCGAGCGAGGCGGATGGTCGCGGAGATAGAGGACTTTGCAGCAGCGTTGGCCAAGGTGTCGCGCGCCTCACGGCATACCGTGGACAGCTACCGTCGCGACCTTAAATTTTTCCGCCAATTCCTTCTTGACCGGGCGGCCGCCCGCGGACAGGTTCGCGAGAAGATCGATTGCAGGGAGATCGACGCGGACGACATTCGCTCGTGGCTCGACCATATGATGAAAGGTGGCGCCCAACGTGCCAGCGTGCAGAGGCGGCTTGCGGCGGTGAAAGCTTTTTTCCGCTACCGCGAGGCCGGCACCGGCGCGCCCAGCCCAGCCCAGACGCTGCGTTCGCCCAAGCTCCAGCGCAAGCTGCCATCGATCATGGACGGTAACGACATCCGGCGGTTGATCGAATTCGACGCGCAAGACCATGGTTCCCAGGCACTTCGCGACCGCGCGATCGTCGAGACCCTCTACTCCAGTGGGCTGCGGGTGAGCGAGCTGGTCGGGCTTGCGTGGCGGGATATCGACGAGGAACTGGCGATGCTTACGGTGCGCGCGGGCAAAGGCAACAAGGATCGGGTGGTGCCGGTTGGTGAGCCCGCGCTCGATGCGCTCAAGGCCTGGCGCACGGCCATGCCGGTCGCGTGGGAAACCGATGGTCCGGTAATCACCAATCTGCGCGGTAGGCGACTTACTACTCGCAGCGTTGAAATGATCGTCGCGCGCCGCCTGCTGGGTGCCGGGATCGTCGCGGGCATCACCCCGCACGGACTGCGCCATTGCTTTGCAACTCATCTCCTCGACAACGGCGCGGATCTGCGCTCCATTCAGGAGATGCTCGGCCATGCGAGTCTGGCCACCACCCAGCGCTACACCCACGTGAGCGTGAATCACCTTAAAGAGGTACACCGCAGTGCCCACCCCCGGCCGTGACGAGCAATCCAAAATCCGTAGCACGACCATTCTG
The DNA here is from genome assembly GCA_036495685.1 of Candidatus Binataceae bacterium. NCBI lineage: Bacteria > Candidatus Binatota > Binatia (SeqCode) > Binatales (SeqCode) > Binataceae (SeqCode) > Binataceae bacterium (SeqCode). Next base: position 2,209 of record DASXMJ010000075.1, read on the forward strand.
AGCGTTCGTCACGACGGCAAAGTGGTGATGGCGGGTGACGGGCAAGTCAGCGTCGGCCAGACCATCATGAAACGGGGGGCGCGCAAGGTGCGCCGCCTGCACGAGAATCGGGTGCTGGCGGGGTTTGCCGGTTCGACGGCCGATGCGCTCACGCTGTTCGATAAATTCGAAAGTAAACTGCAGGAGTTCAACGGAGTCTTGCGCCGCGCGGCCGTCGAGATTGCCAAGGACTGGCGAACCGATCGGGTGCTGCGCCGGCTCGAGGCGATGCTGGTGGTCGCCGACCGCGAAAGTTCGCTGCTGATTTCCGGTGCAGGCGACGTTATCGAACCCGACGACGGCATCGTCGCGATCGGCTCCGGGGGCAACTACGCGCTGGCCGCCGCCCGCGCGCTGTTGCGAAACAGCTCCGCTATGACCGCGCGGCAGATCGCGGAAGCCTCGATGAAGGTCGCGTCCGAGATCTGCGTCTACACCAACGATCAATTCGTCATCGAGGAGCTGTAGGCGTCCTTTGCGCGCGTCGTCGAATCTCTCGCCGCTGGCCCAGGGGTGAGAGGCGGGGTGGCGTTACGGAAGATGTAGGCACGGCGGTCAACTACGATTAAGCTTTGGGTAGCAGCGCGCGAAAGGCGCGCTCGTTACGCGTAGATTTCGATGGACGTTCCACAGGTAATGACTCCGCGCGAGATTGTCTCTGAGCTCGACCGTTACATTGTCGGTCAAGGCGATGCCAAGCGCGCCGTCGCGATCGCGCTCAGAAACCGCTGGCGGCGGCAGAACGTCGCACCCGAGTTGCGCGACGAGATCGCGCCCAAGAACATCCTGATGATCGGTCCGACCGGTGTGGGCAAGACCGAGATTGCCCGGCGATTGGCGCGCCTGGCGCAGGCGCCGTTCATCAAGGTTGAAGCATCCCGCTATACGGAGGTCGGCTATGTCGGCCGCGACGTAGAATCGATGATTCGGGATCTCGCCGAAATCTCCGTGAAGATGGTGCGCGAGGAGGCTCGCGAGCGGGTCGCGGTCAAGGCGCGCGAGGGCGCCGAGGAACGGCTGCTCGATATCCTGTTTCCGCCGCCGACCAAGGTTCGCCGGCAGGCCGGCATCACGGCGGAAGGCCGCGTGCAACCGATCGAAGAAGATTCGCACAGAGACACCCGCGAGAAGCTTCGCAAACTGCTCCGCGAGGGCCATCTCGACGACCGGGAAGTCGAAATCGAAGTTTCCGCATCCGCCACGCCGATGGTCGAGGTGTTCACGCCCCAGGGCATGGAGGAAATGGGCTTCAATATGAAGGAGCTCATGAACCAGATCATGCCCAAGAAGACCCGCAGCCGTAAGGTCAAGATTCCCGAGGCGCTGGAACTCCTGACCCAGGAAGAAGCGGCACGCCTAGTGGACATGGAGTCGGTCGCGCACGACGCGATTCATCGCGCCGAGCAATCGGGCATCGTGTTCATCGATGAAATCGACAAAATTGCGGGACGGGAGACGAGCCGCGGTCCCGACGTCTCGCGCGAAGGCGTGCAGCGCGACTTGCTTCCAATTGTCGAAGGCTCGACCGTCAACACCAAATACGGCGCGGTCCGCACCGATCACATCCTGTTCGTTGCCTCGGGCGCGTTTCACACCTCCAAGCCCTCCGATCTGATCCCGGAGTTTCAGGGACGCTTTCCCATCCGCGTCGAGCTGGGCGCGCTAACTGGTGACGATTTCGTCCGCATCCTGACCGAGCCGGAGAACGCGCTGACCAAGCAATACGTCGCCTTGATGGCGACCGAGGGCGTCAAGCTGACCTTCACCGAGGACGCGGTCGGCGCGCTCGCGGAGATCGCTGCGCAAGTGAATTCGCGCAGCGAAAATATCGGCGCGCGCCGCCTGCATACGGTGCTCGAGCGCGTGCTCGATGAGCTGTCCTTCGATGCCCCCGAGCGTAGCGATCGCACGGTCGTCATCGACGCAGCCTACGTGCATCGCTATCTCGACCCGATCGTCAAGGATGAAGACCTGTCCCGTTTTATCCTTTGAAAATAGGCGCTTTCCGCGCGGCGCGGTCCGAGTTCACACGCTGGTAATTGCGCCGCGCCGGTAAGCCTGTTTTGATTGCCGCGGGAGCGTATGCGCGGCGGAGGTGACGTGAAAGATCTCATTCAACGAGCCGAGGTTCTGATCGAAGCGCTGCCCTACATTCGGCGCTTTCGCGGCAAGACCATCGTCATCAAGTATGGCGGCCACGCCATGCTCAGCGAAGATCTGCGTCTCAGCTTCGCCGAGGACGTAGTCCTGCTCGACCTGGTCGGCATGAATCCGGTCATCGTGCATGGCGGGGGCCCGCAAATCACCGAGCTGATCGGCAAGCTCGGGCTCAAGTCGAAGTTCGTGCGCGGCATGCGGGTTACTGACGAGGCGACCATGGAAGCGGCCGAGATGGTCCTGCAACGCATCAACAAGGACATCGTGGCGCTGATCTCGCGGCACGGTGGCCGCGCGGTCGGACTCTCGGGCAAGGACGGCGACCTGATCGTCTCGCGCAAGATGCGAGTGGTGGTGCGCGATGACAATGGCCGCAAGAGCACGCTGGATATCGGCCTGGTCGGCGAAGTGGACGCGATAAACCCCGACGTTATCACCACGCTGGAGGCCGCGAATTTCATCCCGGTCATCGCGCCGACCGGCGTCGGCCGTGACGGGCAGACTTACAACATCAATGCCGACGTGGCCGCGGGCGAAATCGCCGCCGCGCTCAAGGCCGAGAAACTCATTCTGCTCAGCGACGTCGAGGGAGTGAAAGACCGCGAGGGGCGCCTGCTCTCGACGCTCGATGCCCCTGAAGCGCGCAGAATGATCGCGCGCGACGTGATTCACGAAGGCATGATTCCCAAGGTGGAATGCTGTATCGATGCGCTCCAAAAGGGCGTCGCCAAAACCCACATTATCGACGGCCGCGTGCGGCACGCGGTGCTGCTCGAGATCTTCACCCGGCTCGGGGTCGGCACCGAAGTGGTGCGGCGCCGTGCCCGCGTGTCCGATCTCGCACCCGGACGCCGGCAAAAGGCCTGAGAGGCGCAACGCCGATGAACAACGCTGAAATCGTCGATCTGACGCATCGCAACCTGGTCGACATCTATGGCTGTCTGCCTATTGCTCTGGCCCGCGGTCAGGGTTCCTGGCTCGAAGACGCCGACGGCAATCGTTACCTCGATTTCTTCTGCGGTTTGGCGGTTACCAACCTCGGCCATTCGCACCCGCGCTTGGTGCGTGCCGTCCGCGAGCAGGCCGAGCGTCTCATGCATGTGTCCAACATCTTCCATACCGAGCCAACTGCCCGCCTGGCCGCGTACCTGGCGTCGCGCTTCGGCGACGGTCGCGTATTCTTCGGTAACTCCGGCGCCGAGGCCAACGAGGCGGCCATCAAGCTGGCGCGGCGTTGGGGCCACAAGGACGGCGGGGGACGGTACGAAATCATCGCCGCGCTCGGCTCATTCCACGGGCGCACGCTCGCCACGCTGAGCGCCACCGGCCAGGAGAAATATCATCAGGGTTTTCAGCCCCTGGTCCCCGGCTTCCGGATGGCGCCCTTCGATGACCTCGCGGGGCTCGAGCGCTCAGTGAGCGACAATACCGTCGCCGTAATGCTCGAACCGATCCAGGGCGAAGGCGGCGTGGTCGTTCCCCAAGCGGATTACCTCAAGCGGGTGCGGGAGTTCTGCGATCGCAACCATCTCCTGATGATTCTCGACGAGATCCAGGTTGGGGTCGGCCGGACCGGCAAGTTCTTCGGGTACGAACATACCGGTGTCAGACCGGACATTGTCACCCTCGCCAAGGCGCTCGGTGGCGGGTTGCCGCTCGGCGCAATGATCGCCAAGAGCGACGTCGCCGCGAGCCTGACCCCTGGAAGCCACGGGACTACGTTCGGCGGGAACCCCGTGTCGTGCGCGGCCGGACTTGCGATGGTCGAGACCATCGACGAGGAGCGGGTGCTTGAGAACGCAACCCGGTTGGGCGCTGCGATGCTGGAGCGCCTGCGCGAGATCGCGAAGACCTGCGAGCGGATCATGGAGGTACGCGGCCTGGGAATGATCATCGGCGTAGTGCTCAAGCACGATGCGCGCCCGGTCGTCGATGCGTGTCTCAAGGAGCGGTTGCTGGTCAACGGGACTGCGGGCAACGTGCTAAGGCTGCTGCCCCCGCTCAATCTCTCGCGTGCCGACGCGGAGCGGGGCCTCGCGATCGTGGAACGCGCCTTGCGCACTGCACCGCTACCCTCATGAGTGCCGTGGCAGCGCAGCGTAAACGGGCCGCCGAGGGGCAGGTCGGTGCCGAGCCACCTGCCAAACGCGATTTTCTGGAGATGAGTTCGCTGACCGAGGGCGAGCTCAGCGGGCTTTTGGCGCTGGCGGCGCGGTTCAAGGCCGAACTCAAATCCGGCATCGAGCATCCCTATCTGCGCGGCCGCACGCTCGCCATGATCTTCCAGAAACCTTCGCTGCGCACCCGGATCAGCTTCGAAACCGGCATGGCGCAACTTGGTGGCCATGCAATTTACCTGGGCCCGAACGATATCGGCATCGGCGAGCGTGAATCGGCCAAGGACGTCGCGCGCAATCTGTCGCGCTGGGTCGACCTCATCATGATTCGGACCTTTTCCCACGACACCTGCCTGGAACTGGCGCGCGAGGCATCGGTGCCGGTCATCAACGCGCTCACCGATCGGCTGCATCCCTGCCAGTTACTCGCGGACCTGCAGGCGCTCCAGGAGCATTTCGGGCGCGATCTCCGAAAGTTGCGCATCGCGTTCGTCGGTGACGGATTCAACCTTGCACACAGCTGGATCGAGGCGGCGTCCCTCATCGGTTTCGAGCTGCGCCTTGGCATTCCGCAAGGCTACGAGCCCGAGAAAAGCTACATGGCCCGCTTTCGGCGCGAGGAACACGGGATCCTTACCCATGATCCCGTCGAAGCGGTCAAGGATGCCGATGTGATCTACACCGACACCTGGACCTCGATGGGTCAGGAGAAGGAAGCTGCCAAGCGCCGGCGCGACTTTCGCGACTTTCAGGTCAACGACGCTCTGCTGGCGCACGCCGCGCGCCATGCGTTGGTCATGCACTGCCTGCCCGCGCATCGCGGCGAGGAAATAACCGATGCGGTGCTCGATGGGCCGCGCTCGATCGTTTTGGACCAGGCCGAAAACCGGTTGCATGCGCAGAAAGCGGTCATGGTGTGGCTTAAGCGGCCCGAGATTCTGGAGCACACCGCGCTGACGCACGGCGCGTAACGGAAACTACGACGGTGGCAAGCGAAAATATCAAAAAAGTGGTGCTCGCCTATTCGGGGGGACTCGATACCTCGGTCATCCTGCGCTGGCTTAAAGATCGCTTTGCATGTGAGGTCATCGCGTATTGTGCCGATGTTGGCCAGGCGGAGGAGACCGCAGGCCTCGAGCAAAAGGCGCTCGGTACGGGAGCGAGCAAGTTCATACTTGCCGATCTGCGCGAGGAATTCGCCGGCGACTTCGTGTTTCCGATGATGCGGGCGAACGCGGTGTACGAAGGCTACTACTTGCTGGGTACTTCCATCGCCCGACCGGTCATCGCCAAGAAACAGGCTGAGATCGCGCGCGCCGAGGGCGCGGATGCAGTCGCGCACGGCGCGACCGGCAAGGGCAACGACCAGGTTCGCTATGAACTGAGCCTGGCGCGCCTGGCGCCCGAACTTAAGATCATCGCGCCGTGGCGAAGGGCGGACTGGACCTTTCAGGGCCGCGCCGACATGATCGCCTACGCCGATGAGAAGAGGATTCCCATCTCCGCGAGCAAGGAGAAGCCCTACTCGATGGATCGGAACCTCGTTCACGTGAGCTACGAGGGCGGAATCCTCGAAGACCCCTGGCGAGAGCCGTACAACGACATGTTCCAGCTGACCGTGTCTCCCGAGGATGCACCGAGTCGACCCGAACACGTCGAAATCGAGTACCTTGCAGGTAACCCGGTCGCGATAAATGGCGAGGTTCTGTCGCCGGCGAAAATAATCGAACGCGCGAACGAAATCGGCGGTCGCCACGGCATCGGGCGGGTGGACATGGTCGAGAACCGCTATGTTGGGATAAAATCGCGCGGGGTGTACGAAACTCCCGGAGTCACGCTGCTGACGCATGGGCATCGCGCAGTCGAGCAATTGACGCTCGATCGTGAGGTGCTGCATTTACGCGATTCATTGATTCCGCGCTACGCTGAGATGGTGTACTACGGGTACTGGTTCGCGCCGGAGCGCGAGGCGGTGCAGGCGCTGATCGATGAAGCGCAGCGCGATGTGACCGGCACCGCGCGACTCAAGCTGTACAAGGGCGCGGTCACGATCGCGGGCCGCAAGTCGCCGAATTCGCTGTACGATCCGGCGATGGCGAGTTTCGAAGAGGCCGGCGGTTACCAGCAATCCGACGCCGAGGGATTCATTCGCCTCGCCGGCACTCGGCTGCGCGCGCTGGCCCGGGTCCGCGCGGCCGCCCGCAAGGCGACCAAGGGGAACTGAGGTTTGGGAAAGGTTATTCAATTCCGGCCGCCGCACAAGGCGCCCAAGCTGGTTCCGCGCGTCCGCGCCGGTCACTGCCCGCGCTGCGGGCACAAGTTCGATGTACACATCACCCATCCGGACGGCACCACGAGCTGCGCCGCCCGTGGATGTCTCTGTCGCACGCGCCACTCCGAATGAGGCGCCTGCCATTCCTTCCCGCTAGCGGTGCTCGACCTTTCAAGAAGGGACGCCGCTGCCCCTTGGCCAGCTGGGGAACCCGCGAACCTGCGATGCCAGCGCACGCTGCGCGTCACCGGACGGTGATGACACGGCTGCTCGGTCCGCTTCCCGGGCAAGCGGTGGAAGTGGCGGGGACGAGCGCATGAAGGGCAAGTCGCCAGCGCGCCCCAATTTAATCCGCGGCCGGTTCGCGCGCGGGCGTTTGCCCGAAGTCGAGGCCTTCACCGCTTCTCTGCCGTTCGACCGCCGTCTCTATCGCCACGACATCCTTGGTTCGATCGCCCATGCCCGCATGTTGGCGCGCGTCGGCCTGATCCGCTCCTCCGAGGGGCGCGCGATTGAGCGCGGTCTTGGGCAGATCGAGCAGGAAATCGAATCCGGGAAATTTCGCTTTGTCACCTCCGACGAAGACATCCACCTCGCGATCGAGCGACGCCTGATCGCGAAAATCGGGGAAGCCGGGCGCAAGCTCCACACCGCGCGCTCGCGCAACGACCAGGTCGCGCTCGACCTGCGTCTCTATTTGCGCGACGAAATCCAAAACGTCGATGAACTGATCCGGGTCCTGCGCGCATCGCTGATTCGGGTCGCGCGGCGCAACCTCGACACCACCATGCCCGGGTATACCCATCTACAGCGCGCGCAGCCGGTTTCGCTGGCGCATCATGTGCTGGCCTACGTCGAAATGCTGGAGCGCGACCGCGAGCGCTTTGCCCAGGCGCTGGCACGCACCAACGTGATGCCGCTGGGGGCGGGCGCGCTGGCTGCCACCACTCTCCCGATCGATCGGAAAATGGTCGCGCGTGACCTGGGGTTCAAGCAGCTCGCGCACAACAGTATGGACGCGGTCTCCGATCGCGACTTCGCGGTCGATTTTCTCTCGGCCGCAGCGCTCCTCGCGGTCCACCTGTCGCGGATGAGCGAGGAGCTCATTCTGTGGACCTCTTCCGAATTCGGCTTCGCCGTGCTGCCCGACGAATTCTCCACCGGCAGCTCGATGATGCCGCAGAAGAAGAACCCGGACCTCGCGGAACTCATTCGCGGCAAGACCGGCCGCGTCATCGGCGATCTGATGGCCATGCTCATCACCCTCAAGGGCCTTCCGCTCGCCTATAACTCCGATTTGCAGGAGGACAAGGAGCGGGTCTTCGATGCACTCGACACCATCAAGCCGGCGCTCGACCTGATGGCGAAGTTGTGGACCGCACTGCGCTTCGATCGTGCCGCGATGCGCCGGGCCGCGGGTGGATTTGCACTCGCGACCGATCTCGCCGAGTACCTAGTCGCGCGGGGCGTGCCCTTTCGCGAAGCGCACGAGATCATCGGCGCGCTGGTGCGGGAAACCGCCGACTCCGGGCGCACCTTCGAGGAGCTAACCCTGGCCGAGCTGCGGCGCTATTCGCACGCGTTTGCCGCCGATGCGCTGGACCTGTTGGATGCGGACCATTCGGTCGCACGCCGAACCGTGACCGGCGGGCCCGCGCCGCGGACGATTGAGAAGCGGATCAAGGAACTCGATCGATGACGCGCCACTTCGCCATCGGGGCCGTGGTCGCACTTCTCGCATTCGTGGCCGCGGCGGCGTGGGTCGGATGCGGGGTGAAATCTCCGCCGGTCCGGCCGCAGGCCGCGCGGCCGCAGCGCATACTCGATCTCCATGCGGAGTCGGTCGAGAACGGGGTGAGACTGAACTGGGGCAGGCCCACCACCTATGAGGCGGGCGGTAAGATGCGCAACCTTGGATTCTTTGCGGTGATGCGCTCCGACGGTCAGGGCTTTTTTCGCAACATCGGTGAAGTGCCGGTAACCGACCAGCAACGCTTTCAGCAACAGCAGATGTTCGCCTTCACCGATCACAACACGACGATCGGTCACTCCTACACCTACCAGGTCATCTCCTACACCCAGGACAACTACAGAAGCGCTCCTTCCAACCCGGTCGAGATCGAGCGCACCGTTCCGCGTCCTCCTCCCAACCCTGAGACTTTCGTCCTCCCCACGCCCACCCCGTTACCGCTACCTTAGGCTCAGAGATCCGTCTGCCCGCGGCGCCGGTTTATTCATTCTCGCCGGCTGTGATAAAAATCACTTTCACACCGGGCATCCGGCTCAAGAGCGTCTGTCCCCACGTCGGGCATGAACTATTTCGAATACAAGCACGATCAACTCTACGCCGAGGACATTCCGATAGCTGAGCTGGCCAGGCGCTTCGGCACGCCCTTCTATGTCTACAGCGCACGCACGCTCAAGCGCCATTTCCGGGTGTTCGATGAGGCTTTCGCGGGCACCGATCATCTGACCTGTTTCGCCATGAAGGCGCTCTCGAACCTGAGCATCCTGAAGCTGTTCGCTTCGATGGGTGCCGGATTCGACATCGTGTCGGTCGGCGAGTTGATGCGCTGTCTGCGGGTCGGAGCGGACCCAGGAAAAATAGTGTTTTCCGGGGTCGGCAAGACCGACGAAGAAATCGCGGCCGCCCTCACTGCCGGCATCCTGATGATTAACGTTGAGTCGCGGCCGGAACTGCATCACATCAGCGAAGTCGCTGGACGCATGAAGTGTCGCGCACCGGTGAGCCTGCGCGTCAATCCCGACCTCGATCCGGGAACCCATCCGCACATCTCCACCGGCCATCGTGACAGCAAGTTCGGCGTACCGCTGGCGCAGGTACACGAGTACTATGCGGAAGCGCGCGGGCTCCCGAACCTCGAACTGGTGGGCTTGAGCACGCATATCGGCTCGCAGATCACCGACACGGCACCGTTCAACGAGGCAGCCGAAAAGGTGAAGGCGATCGTGGGTGGATTGCGCTCGGCCGGGATGGCGCTCAAGTACCTCGATCTCGGCGGCGGCCTGGGGATTCCTTACCAGGAAGAGCCGCCCGCCCCCGCCGAATACGCCAGGGTGCTGCTCAAGTCGATCCGAGATCTGGGACTCAAGATAATCACCGAACCCGGCCGCGTGATTGTGGGGAACGCGGGCATCTTTGTCACCCGGGTCCTGTACGTCAAAGAAACCGACGTGAAGCGCTTCATCGTGATCGATGGAGCGATGAACGACCTGATTCGGCCGGTGCTGTACGAGGCTTATCACGAGATTCGGCCGGTCGATCGCCGCAATCCGGGCAAACCAGTGGTTGCCGACGTGGTCGGACCGGTGTGCGAAAGCGGTGATTTCCTGGCGCGCGAGCGGGAACTGCCGGAGCCGAAAACCGGCGACTTGCTGGCGGTGATGAGCGCCGGTGCCTACGGCTTTGTGATGGCATCGAACTACAACAGCCGTCCGCGCGCCGCAGAGATCCTGGTCGATGACACCGACGCGCACCTGATTCGCGAGCGCGACACTTTCGAGGATCTCATCCGCGGTGAGAAGATCATCGAGTTGCGGAGCCGGTGAGGGTGACGATGGCGTCGCTCGAATTCACCAAGATGCATGGCTGCGGCAACGACTACATTTATATTGTTGCGCTCAGGGCGCGTCCCGCCGACCCGGCCGGGCTCTCCCGGCGCCTTTCCGATCGCCACCTGGGCGTGGGCGGAGACGGATTGATCATGCTCGCTCCGTCGGCGGTCGGCGACTTTCGGATGGAGATGTACAACGCGGACGGAAGCCGCGGCGACATGTGCGGAAATGGCATCCGATGCCTCGCGCGCCTCGCCTACGAGCGCGGCTTCGTGCGCAAGAACCCGATGGCGGTGGAGACCGACGCGGGTCTCAAAACCGTCCACCTGCAAGTCGCCAAGGGCCAGGTGCAGAGCGCGACGGTGGACATGGGCGAGCCGATCCTGGATGGCCGCCGGATTCCTGTGGCCGCCGATGGTCGCATCATCGACTATCCGCTGGAAGTGGGCGGTCGGACCGAAAGGATAACCTGCGTGTCGATGGGCAATCCGCATTGCGTCGTATTTGTGAACGACGACTCCGTATTCAGACTGGATGGGTTCGAATTTGCACGGCTCGGCCGTCGCTTCGAGAATCACGCTTTCTTTCCCAAGCGCGTCAACACGGAGTTCATCCTGCCCGTCTCGCGCAACCATCTCAGGATGCGGGTGTGGGAACGTGGCTCCGGGGAAACCCTCGCTTGTGGTACCGGCGCGTGTGCGGCGTTGGTCGCGGCGGTGCTGACCGGACGCGCCGAGCGCAAGGCGACCGTAGAGCTGCGCGGAGGTAACTTAGAAATCGAATGGCCGGATAAGGGCGAGGGGAAGAGTGCCGTCTACATGACCGGGGAGGCCATCACGGTGTTCGACGGGCAAGTCGAGCTGGGCGACGCTGAGATGGTCCCCGCACGCGTCTAGACAGGGAGAGCAGACGATGTTCCACGGTGCATTGACAGCGATCATTACGCCGTTTCGCGATGGCGCGGTCGATGAAGCCGCACTGCGCGAGTTAGTCGAATGGCAAATTCAGAGCGGCATCGACGGGCTGGTGCCGTGCGGTTCCACGGGAGAATCCGCGACCCTGAGCCACGCCGAGCACGAGCGGGTTATCAAAATCACCATCGAGCAAACCCGAAAGCGGGTACCAGTCGTCGCCGGAACTGGCTCCAATTCAACCGCGGAAGCGATTCGCCTGACCGCTTCAGCCCGCGAGATGGGGGCTGACGGTGCGCTGCTGATTTCGCCTTATTACAACAAACCCACCCAGGACGGCATCTACAAGCACTACAAGATGGTCGCGGCCAGCGTCGACTTACCGATCTTCGCCTATAACATCCCGGGCCGCACCGGCTCGAACGTCGCGCCCGAGACCTTCGCGCGCCTGGCCGAGATCAAGAACATCATCGGCGTGAAGGAAGCATCCGGCTCGACGGAGCAGACCTCCGACATCTTGCGCCTCACCAACGGCAAGTTCACGGTCCTCTCGGGCGACGACGCGCTCACCGTCCCGCTGATGGCCGTCGGCGCCAAGGGCGTGATTGCCACGATCGGCAACGCGATGCCGCGCGAGATTCACGAACTGGCGGCAGCGGGGCTGGCCGGAGACTTCGAACGGGCGCGCCAGCTGCACTACAAGATGCTGCCGCTGATGCGCACCCTGTTCATCGAAACCAACCCCATCTGCATCAAGCAGGCCCTCGCTTTCATGGGCAAGTGCTGCAACGAACTACGCATGCCTCTGGTCCCGATGACCGCGCCCGCCGCTGAAAAACTGAAGGCGGCGATGAAAGAATTGCGGCTGATCTGAGTCTTCCTTTCCTCGTCCGCCGGCCGCTGGTGGTGCCATCCAAGCTGTGAGGCAGCCCCGCAGCGTTGCATGGATTGCGCAGTCTTCTCGAGAATCCTTCTCACCGCGCGGTCCCGCGATGACTCTTCACGGGTGAGAAGTTCTCTGTGTGGGTTCCCTTCGCGGGTGAGTCGGTGGCTTGAAGGGTTTGCACGGATGACTGGACAATCATTGTTCCTGATGTCATCGAAGTCTCCGAGAGGAGGGGTCTAGCCAATGACTGGCGCTGGAACGCCGGGTGAGACCGGATCGCGGGCCATGCCTGCGGCCAATCCGAGTAAGTCAAAAGAGGAAGTTCGACAGCTGGTCGCGAGTGACGACGGCAGGGACTTGGAGTTCGCCGAGCGTGGATTCATCGCGACCCGCAAGGATCCGCTCATCCGCGGGTCAGGCGGACGGACCGTGTATGATCTTTCCTCTTATAGGTTTGTCAGCGGAGCTGCACCCGACACGGTAAACCCCAGCCTCTGGCGTCAGGCGCGGATTATAACCAGGCACGGACTATTCAAGGTCGCCGAGGGCATCTATCAGGTGCGCGGTTTCGATGTCTCGACGGTGTCATTCATAGATGCCGGATCGGGATGGATCGTAGTCGACCCGCTCATCTCGGTTGAGGTCGCGCAGGCGGCGCTCGAGTTGGTGACCGAGCATCTGGGCGCGAAGCCGGTACTTGCGGTGATCTACTCCCACAGCCACGTCGATCACTATGGCGGTGTAGAAGGCGTTGCGACGCGGGCGGAGGTGGCCGCCGGAAAGGTCAGGATAATCGCGCCCGAGGGCTTCCTCGAGCATGCGGTGGCGGAGAACATCATCGTCGGGCCGGCGATGGTCCGGCGCGGACGGTATCAATTCGGCTTTACCCTGCCGCGCGGCGCGCAGGGCGAAATTACCTCTGGGCTGGGACCGGGCCCCTCACTCGGCAGGAGCTCGCTTATCGCACCTACCGACACCATCGTTCGGACCGGTCAGGAGCTGGCTATCGGCGACGTGCAGATGGTCTTCCAGAATACCCCTGGAACCGAAGCGCCCGCCGAGATGAATTTCTATCTGCCGCAATTCCGCGCCCTATTCATGGCCGAAAACGCCAATCTCACCATGCACAATCTGCTTCCAGCACGCGGCGCGCTGGTGCGGGATTGCAAGGCGTGGGCTGACTACCTGACCGAGGCGATCCGTTTGTTCAGCGACCGCAGCGACGTGATGTTCGCCGCCCACGGAATACCGCGCTTCGGGCAGCTTGAGATTGCCGAGTTCCTCGCCAGCCATCGCGACGCCTACAAGTTTCTCCACGATCAGACGATCAGGCTGATCAACACCGGCCTGACCGCCAGCGAGATCGCGGAAGTTCTCGAACTGCCAGCGGTGCTGGCGGGCGAATGGTTCAACCGCGGTTACTACGGCACTATGAGCCATAACTCCAAGGCCGTTTATCAGCGTTACCTGGGTTGGTACGACGCGAACCCCGCCAACTTGAACCCGCTGCCGCCCGAACCTGCCGCAAAACGCTATGTCGAAGCGATGGGAGGAGTAGGCGCGGTGATGTCTCGTGCCAGGGAAGCTGCTAATGCGGGCGACGACCGCTGGGCGGCAATGCTTCTCAACCACGTCGTGTTCGCGGAACCCGACAACCAGGCCGCCCGGGAGCAGCTTGCCGCGAGCTACACTCGACTGGGCTTCGAGTCCGAAGCGGGCACCTGGCGCAACATTTACCTGACCGGCGCGCAGGAGCTGCGCTATGGGGTACTCAAGCTATCGACGTCGATAACGAGTTCCGACGCGCTATTCGAGACACCTACCACGATGCTGTTGGACGTGGCGGCGGTGCAGCTCAATCCGGACAAGGCCGCGACGCGGCCCTTCAAGCTCAACATCGCTGTGACCGATCGTGACGAGCGTCACTTGGTTTCGGTACGCAACGGCGTCCTGATTCACGAGCAGGGCGTCAGCGATCCACATGCCGCCGCAACCATCCGGCTCAAGCACGGCGAGCTGGTGATGACGCTACTCCGCGGGGCACCGGTCGCGGCGCGAATCGCGTCGGGCGACATCGTGGCGGAGGGCGATTGGCATCTCTACGAGGCGCTCGTCGCAATGATCGAACCGCCCGACGCAAACTTCGCCATCGTGACGCCGTGAGTTTGGCCGAGCCCGCAGCAGCCGCGCTCTCTAACGCTACTCGAGCATCAACACCGTGCGCGCCACTTCGCCCGCCTTCATGGCGCGGAAGGCCTCGTTGACATCTTCCAGCTTGCCGCGGCGCGTGATCATGTCGTCGAGATCAATCCGCCCCTGCCGATAGAGATCGATGATTCGCGGCATGTCTATGCGAAACCGGTTCGACCCCATGAAGCAGCCCTGAATCCGCTTCTCGAGCAGCAACGAGAACCCGTCGACCTCGACCTTCTGCCCCAGCGGAACCATCCCGACGATGGTGGCAACCCCGCCCGGACGGATCGATTCATAGGCCTGCTCGGCCGCCACCTTGAGGCCGATTGCCTCAAATGAGTAGTCCGCGCCATCGCCGGTAAGCTCGCGGATTTTGTTGACCGGGTCGTCTTTCGACGCATCCACGGCGTGCGTCGCACCGAGCTTCAGTGCGAGGTCGAGCTTGCTCTTGAATTTGTCGACCACGATTATCATCCGCGCTCCCGCCACCCGCGCGCCCTGGATAATCGCCAGCCCCACGCCGCCAGCGCCGAACACCGCGACCTGAGACCCGGGCGAGACCTTGGCGGTATGCAGCGCCGCGCCGACGCCCGTCATGACACCGCATCCGATGAGTGCAGCGCGATCGAGCGGCATATCGTTGTCGATCTTCACCAGCGCATTCTCGTGCACCAGCATCTTCTCCGCATATCCGGACAGGTCCGCGAACTGATTGACCATCTGCCCTTTCTGCGAAAGCCGCGGCTTGTCGCCGGGCGTCCGCTGCGTGGCCGCCTTGTTGGAGCACAGGTTCGGATGTCCCGACATGCATTCCTCGCAGTAGCCGCAGAACACGCTGAGACACGCGATCACGTGGTCGCCAGGCTTCAGGTAACTGACCTGCGAACCGACCTTCTCCACGACCCCCGCCGCTTCATGGCCAAGAATCGCCGGCGTCGGCCACATGTAGAGTCCATCGACGAAATGCAGATCGCTGTGACACACGCCACTGGCGACCGTGCGCACCAGAACCTCGCGGTCCTTCGGTTCGTCTATATCGACCTGCTCGATGGTGAGCGGCTGATTTGGTCCGTGATAGATTGCTGCCTTCATTGCGATTCTCCTTGCGCGCTCTACTGGAACATCAGGACGGTTCGGGCAACCTCGCCGGCCTTCATCGCGCGGAACGCCTCGTTCACGTCTTCGAGTTTGCCACGCCTGCTGATCATCTCATCGAGCTTGAGCCGCCCCTGTAAATAGAAATCGAGGTAGCGGGGCATGTCGATCCGGAAACGATTCGATCCCATGTTGGTACCCTGCAGCTTGCGCTCGGTCAGGAACATGAAGCCGTCGACTTCGACCTTCTGCCCAACCGGGATCATCCCGATAACCGTCGCGGTACCGCCCGGCTTGAGCGAATTGAAGGCCTGCTCGGCAGCCTTCTTGAGGCCGATCGCTTCGAAGGCATAGTCAACGCCGCCGCCGGTGAGCTTCTGGATTTCCTCGATCGGGTCGCTCGCCGATGCGTCCACGGAGTCGGTCGCGCCGAGCCGTTTCGCCATCGCCAGTTTCCCTTCGAACATGTCCACCGCGATTATCTTGCGCGCACCGGCGATGCGTGCCCCCTGGATCGCCGCGAGTCCTACCCCGCCGCAACCGAACACCGCGACCGTCGAGCCCGGCTCGACCTTCGCGGTATTCAGCACCGCACCGACCCCGGTGGTGACGCCGCATCCGACCAGTGCCGCGCGGTCGAGCGGAATATCTTCCCTGATTTTCACCAGCGCGTTCTCATGGACGAGCATCCGCTCGCAGTACGATGAGAGGTCGAGGAACTGATTTATCGGCTTGCCCTTCTGCGAGATGCGTGGCTTGTCCTTGGGATCGCGCTGGGTGGCAGCCTTGTTGGAGCAGCGGTTGGGATGTCCTGCCATGCATTGGTCGCAATAGCCGCAAAACACGCTGAGGCACGCGATCACGTGATCGCCCGGCTTCAGGTACGTCACCTGCTTGCCGACTTCCTCGACGATTCCGGCGGCCTCATGACCCAGCACTGCGGGCGCGGCGTATGGATAGAACCCATCGACGAAGTGGAGATCGCTGTGACATACACCGCTCGCTACGGTACGGACTCGCACCTCGCGGTCCTGCGGCTGATCGATTTCCACATCCTCGATACTGAGGGGCAGCTTGGGCCCATGAAACACGGCGGCTTTCATTCCAAATGCTCCTTGTCCGGTGAGATCTAGCGGGTGCGTTCCACGCGAAGGCGCCTGGCACAGGCGTTCCTTTTACTACCACATTGGCTCCTCATTTCCACAATCAAAGGTGTCACTTCGCTGGCATAGCCTCGCGGCGTCGGGTTCCGCGCCCCTTGCGGTGCGATTTTTTCGGGACCGGACCGCTCGAGTTCCGTGCTAGCGCAGGGCGCGGGGTGCACAGACTGAGTGCGCGTGAGTCGCTCGGTGCATGGCGGACGCACGCGACCCCGTATTCGAACTTGGAGGCGGCGTCCCCATATTAGATGCGCGGAGGCTCATCACTAGAAGTCAGACACAAAGATTCTGCCCGGATGCAGAACTGGGTGTGGTGGCGCTTAGTTCTGCCCTTCGAGGCGATTCACGCACGAGCCGAAAAACAGATGGTCTCGTTCGGCAGGCGGACGCGGCCGTCGCCTCCCGCGAACTTTCCCACCGCTTCAGCCAGGGCGGTTTTGACGCGCCCGCGCTGGTCAGGGGTTAGCTTCGCCATCATCGCCTGCGCACGGCCCAGCTCACTTCGGAACTCAACGAATTGATCCGCGGAGGCGAACTCGAAGGTAACGATCATGGGTTCGATGGCTATCTCCGCGAAGCCAGCTGCTTCCAGGGCGGATTTTAGAATCGAAGTATCCGCAAGCCGAGTCGGCTCCAGGGCGTCGGGCGGCGCGGGCTTCAATCCGGCAATTTGTCGCACGGCGTCGGCCGCCAGGAAGATCATCGGCACCTTGTCGCCCGTGTTCCACACGGCGGTCGCGAAGCCGGCTCCGGTTTTAAGCGCGCCGTGAATCCTGCGCACGGTGGCCGTCAAGTCGGGCATGAACATCAGGCCCCAGCGGCACACCGCGGCGTCGAAACTGTGCGCCTCGAGCACCATGGTCTCGGCATCCGCTTCAACGAAGTTGATATTGCCAAGGGCCAGAGCGCTGGCGCGTTCCCGGCCAATCGCAAGCATGCCGGGCGACTGATCGACGGCAACCACCATGCCTTTGGGACCAGCGACGCGGGCGGCGCTCACCGCAGGTTCGCCGTTGCCGGTAGCGATATCGAGAACGCGGTCACCTGCTTTGATGCGCGCCAGCTCCACCAGCCGTGAGTTCACTCCTTGCGCGGCCCGCTCGAAATTGGGCCACCACTTTTTCCATCCCGCCGCGGATTCATCCCAACTGAGGCGTTGCTCCTGCTTGAGACTGGCTGCATCCGGCATAAGGCGACTCTCCTTTCATGGACCCAAACGAGTTTGCATCTCAAGCTTACTCCGCGCTTCGCAGAGGAAGCCGTCACTCCCTTCCGTCGGCGGAGCGACCTGAGCTCGGTAAGAATCACTTTCGCAACACGATAACCCCGCGCAACTTCGCCAGCTCCACCGGATAGTCCTTATGTATCGCCGCCGCAACGGGAGGCGCGACCCCGTGGTCTCGAAGCAGAACTACCGATGCATCACGATGCGCGCGCACAAAATCAACCGTCTGCCCACGCTCGGCAGACGGCAGATAGTAGCGCACCACCGAAATTGAATAGGCCGGGACCGCGGTCATCGCCTCTCCCGCGCGAAGATTCGCTGCGCCTAGAGCTGCCGCTTCCCGCCACTGCGCGTCATGCGCCCTGCGATCGAACACCGCGACATGACCCAGCGACATCGCGAGCACGATAAGCAGCGCGGTCGCGCGCCATCGTTGCTCGTGCAGTTCCCAAATCCCGATTCCCACCAGAATAAAGAACGGCACGAAGCAGGACAGCGCGTAGCGCTCCACAAACAGCGGCCTTAACGCGTACGACGCCATCACCATCAGGACTGGTGGCGCCCACATCCAGAGCAGGCCGAAGCGGATAGCGTCGGGTCGGTGACGCCACCCGCGCCATACACCATAGGTTGCGGCCAGCACCAGAACCGGAAAAGCAAAAGTACCCGTCGCCTTGTTGAAAAGCGCGACCGGTTCCCAGATGGGCGGAAGGTTTATCCAGGTTATGGCGCCATTCTCGACCGCATTGGTGGCGCCGCGAAGTGCCGGCATTGCAAATGCGAAAAAGGCAAGCGCCGCCAGCGCGAGCGCCGCCAGCAGCGACCAGGCACGGCGCGATTCCGGATTCCGCAGGCGCATTCCGGAGCGCATCAACAAGTACAAGAGCCACAAGCCTTCAGTGGCGGGAATTAGCGCAGCAGCAAAGTTGGCAGCGATCGCGATGATCGCGAATAACGCGGCGCCCAGGTAGCTGGTCCTCCCGCCCCGGCGGCTTGCGCGGACGAAAAACCCTACCTGCAGCAGGGTCGCCACCAGCATGACCGGGTACATGCGCGCCTCGCGCGCATACTTGATCGTGACGAGATTGGCCGCGTATACCACCGTGCCGAGCGCGGCGATCAAGAGCGCGTCGTCGCGAGCGGCCGATCCGACACCCTCTGACTCAGGCGGTGGACGGTTTAGTTCCCAGGCAATCCAGAACACGATCAGGATCGAAATCGTGCCGAGCGCGGCCGAGAGCGACCGTTGGGCGACGATATCGTCGCCGAACAGCACCATCCATCCATGCAGGGCGAGCTCGTGCACGGCCAGCTTGCCCGGGTTAAGCCGTGCCTGCAGGGCGACCACACCGCTCAGCGAAGGCGCCGCGGCCGCGGCCCACGAAGCGCCCTCGTCATCGGACATTTCCAGCCGCCCGAGATCCGAGAAGCGGAGGTAACCGCCAAGTACAATCGCTATGAGGAGCAGGAGAAGCGCGACGCGTCGCATCGAAAACAGAATACCGATTCTCCCTGTCTCTATTGACTGAGCGCATCCACGCTGAGGCCACCCATCACGAGATCGAAAAGCAAAGGCGAGAGCGGGCCAGCCCGTGGAATTGAACTTCTGATCCACTCACGCCCACCGTAACGCACCGCGCTAGGGCCGAGGTTCGGAGGTCGTTTGCCCCAGCCCGAACTTAGTCGCAAAATGCAAGCGTTTTGGCGTGACAAGGTGAAAGCGATGCCGATTGAAGACTTCTTTGCGCTGCTCAAAAAACACCTTTCAGAAAAAGATCTGACTCGCATGATGGAGTTTACCAACGCAATGGCCCCGGAGCGGCGCGTCTCGTTCATGCAATTTCTTTCCGAGCGCGAGACTCACGCGCCCGTAGTGGGTGCTGACGCCCCCGACTTTGAGCTGCCAAAGCTTGGCGACAACCAAAGAGTGCAGCTTTCTGCATTTCGCGGACACAAACCGGTCGCGCTGATTTTCGGCAGCTACACCTGACCTCCCTTTCGTGCCCAGGCTGGGCACCTCGAGGCGCTCCATCGTCGCTTTGGCGATCGCGTCGAGTTTTTTGTCGTTTATATCCGCGAGGCGCATCCGATCGACGGCTGGCAGGTGGAGGCGAATGAACGCGAAGGCATCCTCTTCGCGCAACCGACCTCGCACGGCGCGCGCGCCGAGGTCGCGCGCGTCTGCTCACTTAAGCTCGAGCTCTCTATTCCGACGTTGGTCGACGACATGGACAATTCGACCGACCTCAAGTACTACGCCCTGCCCGACCGGCTCTACCTGATCGGCCGCGATGGAAGAGTCGCATACCGCGGAGGTCCGGGTCCGTTTGGGTTCGTCGCTGCAGAGCTGGAGGAGGCTATCGAAAAGTATCTCAGCGCGAACGCTTACGCGGGTGCACCGGCGAAATAGACATGGTGGCTTGCAGGCTGCCTACGCTCTCGCACTTGGGGAGGGAACTCAAAGCCCTTTCTTGAGTTCGGGTGCCGGACGGAATCCCACCGTGCGCGCGGCTGGAATTGTCATCGGCGAGTTGGTTCGCGGATTGTAACCTGCACGTGCACGCCGCCTGCGCACCGTGAAGGTGCCGAACCCGGGGACCCAAAACCGCTTGTCGCGTCGGATGGCACGCGCGATGTGCTCGAAGGCGATGTCTAGCGTGTCACCCACCCGCTTCTTGGGCTGGCGTGCTGCCTTGGCCACGATTTCGATAAGCTCTGCTTTGGTCATCGACGGCTAGCCTTCCTTTGGGCAATGTTCGCCGTCACACAATGGGGTGATCGTCACGCTAAGGGCAAGACGCGCTCTATGGTTTGTCCACCGCCAGTTTGGGAGGAGGGTAGCGGCGATCGATCTCCCGCCACAGCAGCCCCCATCGCACTCCCTGATCGCTCACGGTGACCTCGTTGGTGCCGAATCGTTCCAGGATGTGCTCGAGGATCGTCGCCCCTGCGAAAAGGACGTCGGCGCGCCCTTCCGGAAGGCCGGGCAGCTTGCGTCGCTCGACCAGCGGTAGCGAGCGAAGCAGGCCAATCACTCGACCGACCTCCGCCCGCGACAGGCGATGTCCGTGAACCACACCCGAGTCGTAGCTGTGCAGGCCCAGCGCGACGGCACAGAGCGTCGTCACTGTGCCGGCAATCCCGACCAGGCACGCCGGGCGAAAGTGCCATCCCAGGCCATCCAGCGCACCCTCGATCGTGGCGCTTAACGATGCCGTGTCTGCATCCGAAGGCGGATCGCTGTGAACGCATCGCTCAGTGAGTCGGACCGATCCAATTTGCAGGCTCACGAGCTTGAGTTCGGCGCCAGGTTCGGCACCAATCAGTTCCGTCGATCCTCCACCAATATCGACGATCAGCAGCGCCAGCGACGGATCCAGACGCAGGCCGCGAACGACGGCCAGATGTGACAGCGCTGCCTCCTCGGCACCGGGGATTATCTGCAACTCGATGCCGGCGCGTTCCTTGACCCGCGCAATGAACTCCGATCCGTCGGCGGCATCGCGCAATGCAGCGGTTGCCGCGGCCGCTATCCGCTCGACGCCCAATCCCGCGGCCGTTGCGGCAAACTCCTGAAGGGCGGCGAGCGTAAGCGCGCAGGAATCGGGATCGAGCCGCCCGTTCTTATCGACCCCGCGGCCGAGCCGCGTGATGCGGGAAAGCTCCGCCAGGATTCGCGGCTGCCGGCGCTCGTCGACCTCGGCGGCGAGCATCAGGACGGTGTTCGAGCCGATATCGAAGGTCGCGAGCTTCATCGCGGATCGTCAAGGGCGGCGGCTGGCGCAGAAGCGGAGGTCGAGGGCTCGATCTGATTACGCGCGATCCATTCATCGATGGCACGCAGCGCCCGCTCACCCATCGCGATCTTCTTCTGGCGCCCGCGCAGCCGTCCCGGGAGCTCGGGCATGAGGCCGTAGTTCGCGTTCATCGGTTGGAAATTCTGGCGCGATCCATCGGTGATATAGGTGACCAGCGATCCAAGCGCCGTCTCGGCAGGCGGTCTGACCAGCGGACGCGAGTCGAGCAGTTTTGCAGCGTTGATCGCTGCGAGCAATCCCGCCGCCGCCGATTCGACGTATCCCTCGACCCCCACCATCTGGCCGGCCAAAAAAAGGTCGTGGCGCATTTGCAACTGCATGGTCGGTCTGAGCAGCCGCGGCGAATCAATGAATGTGTTGCGATGGAGGGAGCCAAGTCGCACGAATTCTGTGTGCTCCAGGCCGGGGATCATTCGCAGCACACGCCGTTGTTCGGGATAGGTCATCTTGGTCTGGAAGCCCACCATATTGTAGAGGCGTCCCTCGCGATCGTCCTGGCGAAGCTGCACCACCGCGAACGGACGTTTGCCTACGCGCGGATCGCTTAAGCCCACCGGACGCATCGGCCCGAAAGCCAGCGTCAGCGGACCGCGGCGCGCCATCTCCTCAATCGGCATGCACCCTTCGAAGTAGACAGGCTTCTCGAACGGATGAAGCTCCACCTTCTCCGCCAGCGCCAGAGCATCGACAAAGGCGTAATACTGGCCTTCGTTCATTGGGCAATTGATATAGTCGTCGCCTCCCTTTGCGTAGCGCGATGCGCGGAAAGCGAGGTTCATGTCGATCGTCTCCGCGGTGACGATGGGCGCGATTGCGTCATAGAAATAAAGGTTGCGCGGACCGATGAGCTGATGGAGCGCCTCGCCCAACGCCGCCCCGGTGAGCGGACCGCTTGCGATTATGGTGGGACCGTCGGGAATGGCCGCGACTTCCTCGCGCACGATTTCAACCAGGGGATGCGACTGCAGCGTCGCGGTGATGAAAGCCGAGAAATCCTCGCGATCGACCGCCAGCGCCGCTCCGGCAGGTACCCGCGCACGGTCCGCCGCAAGCATGACCAGCGAGCCGAGACGGCGCATCTCCTGCTTAAGAACGCCAACCGCGGTTTCCATTGACGCGTTGCGCAATGAATTGGAGCAGACCAACTCCGCCAGATTTCCGGTCTGATGGGCTTCCGTCATCCTGAGCGGGCGCATCTCGGACAGCCGCACCCGCAGGCCGCGACGCGCGAGTTGCCAGGCGGCCTCGCTCCCTGCGAGTCCTCCCCCGATAACATTGACGGCTGACCTTTCCACGCGCGTGAGAGACGCCGATCGTGCCCCCTTTCGATCCCGCTGTAAACCGCTGTCGATCCCGCGGCGGACGACTCGACTATAGGACAGCAAGCCGGTTTTCAAGACCGAGACCTTCGGAGGAAAGATCGATGGAAGCAATTATCAAGGAATCAAGTCTCAAGCAGTTGGCCACCAGGGATCGCGCCTGGAGCGAGGCGATCCGCTTCGAACGATACTGCCTGCTCAATGAAATTCCCGGATTGGCATTCGGCCTGTTGGCGATTGTCTACCTGGTGACTTCGCTTCTGGCCTTGGCTTAGTCAGGGATCTGACGATTGCGTCGTAAGCGGTGTCGATCTGGTGCATCCCCGTTCGACTATGAGCAGGCGAGGGCGAGTCAGGAAGAAAGGATCATGCGCGTCGGCGGGTTTTCGGTGGTTGCAACGTCTAACACTCTGATCTATCGACTCCGCCCGGACGCGCGAGGCGAAGGGACGAACATGGCGTGGGCTCGACCTCGTCCTGCCGTCTGGGCCGGGGACCAAAGGAGCGATCCCGCGCGACGTTGAACGATGAAGTACATGCTCCTCATTTACGAGAACGAAGCGGAATGGGATGCCCTGAGCGAAGCACAGCAGCGCGCGGAGATGGGCGAGTACCTGCGCTTTACCGACGATATCCGGCGCACCGGGAACCACGTGTCACAGGTGCCGGTGGCTCCCCTGGCGCCGACCACCACTTCGACCACCGTGCGGGTGAGAACCGGCAAGACGATGCTGACCGACGGACCGTTCGCTGAAACTAGGGAACAGCTCGGCGGTTTTTACATTGTCGAGGCCGCCAACGCCGATGATGCAATTGCGCTGGCGGCTCGCATCCCAGGGGCACGCCGTGGTTCGGTAGAGGTGCGCCCTTTTCGCACGGACCAAGACTGAGGGAGAGACGACTATGAAGTACGCGATGATGGGCGCGGGGCTTCGCGCCGAGGTTGGCCGCACCCCGCCCGCCGAGCAGGAGCGTCGCATTCGCTGTCATCAACAGGCGCTTAACGACCTGTTACGGGCGCGGGTCGTTGCCGGCCGTACCGGGTTGATTTTTGTCTCGGTCGGGTTGGGGCCATTTCACGGCGGTGAGGGACAAACCCTGAGCGTGCGCAATCGCGAAGGCAAGCGCCTTCGAACGGACGGACCCTTTCCCGAAACCAAGGAAGTGGTGGGCGGCTTTGACATCATCGATTTCGCCTCGCGCGAGGAGGCGATCGAATTTGGCAAAGTCAAAAACATGCACGCCACCCATATCGAGGAAATTCGGCCGATTCGGGAGTTCTGGTGGATTTCCCATTCACCCAAACTCGCCGAAGCGAACATCTTCATGCTCAGTTCGGTGGAGGACGGACGCGGGGCCTCCGACCTCTCCCCGGAAGAAAGAAAAAAACTCATCCGCCAGCATCAGGCGGTCGGCGCCGAATACGTGACCCAGCGCGGGATGGTCGACGGAAAGCCCGGGCTTTGGGTCGGCGTGCGGCTGGGTCCGCCCGGCGAGGCAGTTACCATCCGGCGTGACACTGGTGAGCCATGCTTGGTCGACGGTCCCTTCGCCGAGACCCGCGAGCTGCTCGGCGGCTTCAATCTCGTCGCGTGCGACTCATTCGACGAAGCCATCGGCTGGGCCGAGAAGCTAACGCCGCGCGACGGTGACACCATCGAAGTCCGGCCTGCGGATGGCTTCTGGTGGATCTATCACGAATAGGGCGTAGCTCAGTGCATTCATGTCCGGCAAAGCAGGCAAGTCACTTGTAAGGACGGTTTGAGAAGAAGGAGAAGGCTATGAAGTTCATGCTGTTGATCGTAGGTGGAGACCCCAGGCTGCCGCAGCCGACCGAGGCTCAGATGGGGTCGATGTTGGCGCAGTTCGAGAAAATCGGCGCAGATCTCAGCGCGCAGGGGAAACTGGTTCACTCAGCGCGTCTGCGTCCGAACGCAGAGGCCAAAACCGTCAGGCTCGGCAGCGACGGCAAACGCGTCATCGTCGATGGTCCCTTTACGGAGACCAAGGAAGCAGTCGGTGGCTACTACATGGGGGATTTCGTGTCTGAAGCGGATGCGATCGAATGGGCCAGGAAATTCCCGCCATTCTTCCATATTGAAGTCCGCCAGGTCTGGGAAATGTAGGGGTGGGGCGCAGGCCAGCCCCTTCCTTCGGTTTCGGAGCGCGCTGGTTTAACGCTTAGTGCCTGTGGAGCGTTCACAATGAAATTCATGTTGTTGATCATGAACGGAGATCCAAACAACCCGCCGGCCAAGGAAACCGACTACCCAGCGATCTTTGCACAGTTTCAGAAGCTCACCGCCGATCTGCAGGCGCAGGGCAAGTTTCTGCATTCAGCTCGGCTGCGCCCTGAGGCGAGAACGGTGCGCGTGGGGACGGATGGAAGCCGGACGGTCACCGATGGTCCCTTCCTGGAGACCAAGGAGGTAGTCGGCGGTTACTTCCTGATCGAATGCCCCTCTGAAGCTGAAGCGCTTGAGTGGGCGAAGAAGTTTCCGCCCTTCTTCAACGTCCAGGCGCGCCAGGTCTGGGAGATGTAGCGGGCGGGCTTCCGGCCGGCGGCCCCTCACTAGGTTGCGCGTGCCGCACGATGAGGTAGCCTCATCTGAGCGGCAATATGGAACACGAGGCCTTCGCTAGATTCTACCGCGACGAGTTCGGGCGAATTCTGGCCAGCGTCATTCGCTCGATCGGAGACTTCCAGCTCGCCGAAGACGCAGTCCAGGAAGCCTTTGCCGCGGCGCTGGAACAGTGGCCGCGAGATGGGATGCCGGATAACCCGCGCGCGTGGATTGTCGGCGTCGCGCGCAACAAGTCCATCGACCGAATGCGCCGGCAATCGCGCTTTGCAGAACGCAGCGATGAAGTCCGCCGGATGATCGAGGCCGAGCACGCCTCGGCGACACCCCCGATGTCTGATAGCGCCGTGCCCGACGAACGCCTAAGCCTCATTTTTACCTGTTGTCATCCCGCGCTCGCGCAGGAGGCGCAAATCGCGCTCTCGCTACGGACCCTTTGTGGTCTCTCGACCGACGAGATTGCACGCTTGTTTCTGGTGCCGCCCGTAACCATGGCCCAGCGGCTGGTGCGCGCCAAGCGGAAAATTGCCGCGAGCAAGATTCCTTATGAAACTCCGCCGCGGGAACGTCTGGCCGAACGGCTCGACGCGGTCATGACCGTCGTCTACCTGGTTTTCACCGAGGGGTATGCCGCGACCGCGGGCAGCGAACTCGTGCGCCGCGATGTGGCAGCCGAGGCCATCCGTCTCGGGCGGATTCTGATCGAGCTGATGCCCGATGAACCGGAGCCGCGCGGCTTGCTCGCGATGATGCTGCTCCACGACGCACGGCGCGACGCACGCGTCGACGAGAAAGGGGAGCTGGTGCTGCTTGATGAGCAGGATCGCACCCGCTGGCATCGCCCGCAGATCGACGAGGGCCTGATGCAAGCGGCGGCTGCGTTCAACGTTCCGTTTCCCGGACCGTACGCGATCCAGGGGGCGATCGCGGCGGAACACGCGCGCTCGTCTGCTCCTGCGCAAACCGATTGGCCGCGCATCGCGCAGCTCTACGCGATGCTGCTGGAACAGCGCCCGAACCCGGTGGTGGAGCTCAACCGAGCGGTGGCGATCGCGATGGCACAAGGTCCCGAAGCGGGGCTCACGATGATCAGCGAAATCGAAGCGCGGGGCGAATTGAACGACTATTACCTGATGTGGTCGACCAAGGCCGACCTCCTGCGACGCACCAACCACCTGGCGGATGCGCAGCAGTGCTACCGCCGCGCGCTTGCGCTGGTCCGCTCCGATCCCGAGCGCAATTTTCTCAAACGCCGCCTCACGGAGGTTTCGTCGTAGGCGCGTTCTCGAGCGGCGTGGCGCATCGACTACCAGGGAGCGCGCCGCTGGAGGGGAACCGCGCGTGAATTCGTCCAAAAAAAGGGCCTAGCCAACCGCGGACACGCGCGGTAAAAAGATTAGGTTTCAATTCGCAACCAAGGTGGAGGTATTTTGCAATGCTCAAAGTCTATGGCACGTCGCAGTCCCGCGCAGGCCGTGCGCTGTGGTTGGCCGAGGAACTCGGACTCAAATTCGAGCACATACCCGTGGGTCTTGCCGATGGTGGCACGCGCAAGCCCGAGCATCTGAAACTCAACCCCAACGGACACATCCCGGTGATCGATGACGATGGCACCATCCTGTGGGAGTCGATGGCGATTAATCTTTACCTGGCCGAGAAGTACGGGAAGGCTCCTTTTTGGCCCTCCAACCCCGGCGACCGCGCCCGCGCGTATCAGTGGAGCTTCTGGGGGATGACTGAGACCGAGCCGCATCTTATCGCGGTATTTCGCAACCGCATGATGCTTCCCGAGGATCAGCGCAGCGAGCAGGCCGCAACCGAGGCGCTGGAATCCCTCAAAGCGCCGCTCAAGGTGCTTGATGACCACCTCAAGGGGCGTCCCCATCTGCTGGGTTCGGATTACACGGTTGCCGATCTCAATGTTGCCTCGGTCCTGCTCCTTGCACCGATGATCGGAGTCGATCTGTCCGGGGTTCCGGCCGCCAAAGCATGGCTGGAAAAATGCCTGGCGCGTCCGGCCGCGCAAAAGATGCGCAGTTACAAATAGTCGGCCCAGCCCAGGAAGCCGCGGGTCGCGCATTCAAATAACAGGGGTGCTTGTGCCTCGAAAGTGGGAGCTATCTTTTCGGCTGACACCAGCTTAAACGACCGTCAGCCGAAAGATTAGCTGCTCAACGGTTTGAGAATGATCTACGCGCGTTGTGAATGCCAGGGTGTTGCCCAGATTGATTAAAGTCGTCTTTTGTAGCTTTATCTTACCTAATACGTTCTGCATTGCGTTTCGTATCGTTGATTTCTGCTCAAGAAGGGAACCTTTGACTCCGAGTGTACGCGGGAAACACAACGTGGGCGCGTTCCACTTCGCTCGCGACTCGCGAAAGACGAACCGACCGAGGGTCCGTTGATAATCATCCTCATTTAGGGCTGGACAGCACGGCCGTCTCTAATTTCAACCACTCCCCTGAACGGACGGTGACGTTCCGCACCGGCATGGAACAACCAAACGTGAATTCTGACAACTCGAAAGATCCAATCCTTCTAGTCTCCATTCTAGTCTCCATTCGAGTATGTGATGGAAAGGAGGATCTAATGAGGGCACTACGCATCATCTTTTTGGCGGGTCTGATTTTCGCGCTGGCGGGCAGCGCGTTTGCCAGCAACAAAGGCGGCAACGGCAACGGCGGCTACGGCAACGGCAACGGCAACAGTGGCAAAGGCTATCAAGCACCTGAGTTCGACTTGAGCGGGCCTCTAAAATATGGGCTGCTGGCTATTGCGGGAGGCAGTGTGGTTCTGCTCGAGCGTCGTCGCAGGCGCCGCCGCGCGTCGTTGGCAAAGTGAGCGCAACCCCAGTCATCTGGGCCTAGATTTCTCAGCCTGATCTCTTCCACAACCTCGACCTCACCACGAAGCACGCGACAATCACCCCCGCTTGAAAGCGGGGGGTGAATCCTCGCCTCTCAGAATCTCTCCCTCGAGAGGGAGACCCAGAGAAAAGCGGAGAGCCTTCGAAGCCCGCCTCAAGCCACGGGATCAGCGGATTTCTGCTGGCTGTTCGATTCCGATTACCACGCAAAACAGCGATCGCGCGCGGCCTTCAAGTTTCTGGAGCGCGCGATCGGGATAGAGTCCGCCCGCGATCTTCTGAGGGTGCCAGCCTACCCCACTATTGATGGCTCGGCGCGATGGTCTCGTTCGGATTGCGGCCGGCCGCGGGTGCTGGCGGCACCGAGCGACTCGGGCTTCCGCGCGCCTCGCCAGTTCGTTTGTGTAGTGAAGACGGTTCGTCAAGCGCTCTGTCGTTAGTCCCGGTCGATTGCCCGGCCCATGCCTCGCGCCTATCAGGGGCGATCTCGCAATCGTCCGACTCTGCCAAGATTTGCGGCGAAATTGGTCACCCCACCTCACCGACTTGGAGTTCTTAGCCTCGCCAAGGGTCCACTGTAGGCCGTTGCCCACAAAAAGTGGACGGAATCACCACGTGGTGCTAATAGAACGGGCGGTTTGCGAAAGGAATTAGTGATGAAAGCAGCAATTCTGGCCGCTCTTTTTCTGGCCGCCAGCGCGGTGGTTCACGCCCAGGCAACCCCGGTACCTACACCGCAGGGCTCTGCACTTTGGAATCCTAATGTCACCCAGACCGGTTCGGACTTCCTTACGGAATACAACGGTAGCGCCCTGACCGGTGTCGGTTCACCTAACGCCACTATGACCCTCAACTCAACAAATCCACCACCCACCTATCAAGTAATAAGCAGTCCGCAAAGTATGGTCTTCGACCTTAACGGGAACATGTTTGTTTCCTCTCTTAATGGCCCGAACGGCGGCTGCAACAACGGCGATTCGATCCTGTACTACAGCTTCCTTACCCTCGTTGCGACCGGTTCCGGCGTTAGCGTGCCTGTTCCCGATGCTGCCATCGTGGATGATGGTAGCTCCAACGCGGTCAACTGTCCTATCGGTATGACTTTCGATACCAGTGGCAATCTCTGGCTCGCCAATGGTCTGTCGAACGGACCGAATGGTGCGGGGAATATAGTAGAATTTGCTGCTACCGCTATTGGCAATCTTAAAGGTGCCACCCTGATTACGCCCGCGAAGATACTTCTTAATGACGGCGTGGTTGGTGGTTTGAATTCCACCTCCGGACTGAAGTTTGACAGCCAAGGTAATTTGTGGGCTCCACAGACTATCGCAAACGGCAATACGGTTTGGCAGAACCTGTTTTGTCCGGGGACAGGGCAGTGCACGGCCGCGGACGCTCAGAAACCGTTCTCATCGTTCATCGCGGAGTTTTCCGCCGCACAGCTTGCCAGCGCCACTTCTACGCCGCCAACTATCGATCAGCCCGCACTGATTCTTGTGAGCCCTGTCTTTGGCCCCCAGCAATCAGCCCAACTGACGGCCATGGTTTCTCTGTTCGATATAGCAATCGACTCGGCTAATAACCTTTGGGT